>JBEVIO010000195.1:0-3339 GCA_040510635.1 Binatia bacterium
TCATATCGGCACACGGTCCAAAGCCATCACCAGCAAGAGAACAGGAAGGTAGATTAGCGACGCAAACAACAGTCGGCGCGCGCCCGTACGCGTAGGCGTAAGGACGAGCCGGACGCCGCTCGCAAGAAAGCCGGCACCGAGCAGAAAAGCCACGACGAAGTAGCTCGGTCCGGCGAGACCGATGAGTGTGGGCAGAAGACTCACGACTAACAGCGCGGCGCAGTGGATGAGAATTTGGCGATTGGTGCTGTCGCCATCCGGTTCGATCACCGGCAGAAACTGAATTCCAGCCTTGGCGAAATCTTCACGATAAAGATAAGCGATGGCCAGCGTATGCGGAATTTGCCAGAGAAACATGATCGCAAACAGCACCCACGCGTCGACAGCCAGCTCGCCGCGCGCCGCAACCCAGCCGATCACGGGCGGCAAGGCGCCGGGAATCGCGCCGACTGGCACACAAAGCGAACTGGCGCGCTTCATCGGCGTATAGATCAAGAGATAACTCAAGGTAATGGCGGCCGCGACAACACCGCTCAATAGATTGACGGCCACCGTCAGATAACCGAGGCCCAAAAGCGTCAGCGAAACACCAAACCAAAGCGCGTCTTGCGGCTGCACCCGGCCGTCGGGCAGGGGGCGCCGGCGCGTGCGCTCCATTTTCGCGTCGATCTCGCGCTCAATATACTGATTCAGCGTGAGCGTGCCCGCGGCGGCGAGCGCTGTGCCGATCAACATTTGAAGCAAATGCAGATAGTCAGGGATGCGCCCGGAACCGGCATAATAACCGACGAAGGCGGTGATCAGTACCATTAGAACGATGCGCGGCTTGGTCAGCTCGAAAAAGTCGACGGCACGCCGGCTCGCGCTCACCGTCGCGACATTCACGGTATCGGTGGTCGAGCTCATACGGAAAGTTGCTCCGCCAAGATCTTTTCGCCGTGAGCAAACTTTGGCGGCGCCAAGAGTCGATGGGCGCGTAAGGTCAGTGTTACAGCGGCGGCAAGCATCAGCGCGCCGATCGCGAGATGCGTCGTCGTCAGCAGGACAATCGCGTCGACAGGCAATCGCCACAGGGCGGTAAATTTCGCCAAGTAGGACAGCGTTCCCAGCGCGATTTGCGCGAGCGTGAGCGCGAAAAGCATCAGCGCCGGCCGGGTCAGACCCGATAGAGTAGGCTGATCTTTCATCACCCTTATAATAATAAAAATTACGTGCAGTGTAACCAGCGCGGCAAGAGTAAGATGGGCGTCGACCCGTTCACCGGTATGGCGCAACACCGCGCCGAAGACGATTTGCCCATACACAAGCGCCGTAGTGACAGCGCCCAGGCGGCGCAACCGCCCGCCGTCGTTCAGCGTCGTCTCGACGGCGCCATGAGTCCAGCCGGCCGAAGTGAAAACCGCCAGACAAACCGTCAGCGCAAAAAAAAGCTGGGCCATTGCGGCATGCACGATCGCCAAAGTTTGCTCCAGCAGCACGACACGCAAACCTCCGAGAACACCCTGAAGTATCACCAATGCCAACGCGGCAAAGCCGAGCCAACGCAGCCAGGAGCGCGGTTCGCGCAACCACAGCGCCAGCGTCAAGCCGATCGTCAATAAACCGACGAGGGAAGCGACTAGCCGATGGCTATGCTCATAGAAAATATTGCCAACCATTTTCGACCAGGGATAAAGAAACATATTGTAGCCAAAAGTGGTCGGCCAATCCGGCACGGCCAGTCCCGCGCCTTTGCCGGTGACGAGCCCGCCGATGAATAACAAGGGAAAGGTGACGCCGACGAGAATGACGGCGATACGATGCGGCCAAACTGAAATAATTAAAGGATAGGGGAGGATGGGTTTCTCCATCCCGCTACCGTCCGCTTTCATATTCCAATTTTCCGTTAATGCGCCCGCGCTGCGGCGGTAACACCGAGATTTTTATCTTGCGGCAGCCAATCCTCTTTGACTTCCGGCGAGCTGTACTCGTAGGGGCCGCGGTAAACAACCGGCTGTACCTCGAAATTGCCGTGCGGCGGCGGCGTCGGCGCCGACCATTCCAGGGTGTTGGCCTGCCAGGGATTTCGATCCGCCTTCTTGCCAGCGATCAGACTCCAGATGAAATTAAACAGGAAGAAAAACTGCGAAGCGCCCAAGAGCAGCGCGCTGACCGTAATGAACACGTTCCAATGCTGCAACGGCAGCAAGAACTCGTACTGGGTCGGATTGTAAATTCGCCGCATGTGCCCCGCGACGCCGAGGAAGTGCATGGGAAAAAACGCGCCGTTGAAGAAAATATAGGTCAAGACGAAATGAATCTTCGCCAGAGGTTCGTTCATGGTCCGACCGAACATCTTGGGAAACCAGTAATAAACCGCCGCGAACAAAGCAAAGACGATTCCGGCGACCACGTAATGAAAATGAGCAACAATGTAATACGTGTCGTGGATGAAGATATCGACCGGCGTCGAGGCCATGAAGACTCCGCTCAAGCCGCCGATCAAAAAATTCGAGACGAATCCCAAGGCAAAGAGCATCGGCGAGGTCAAGCGAATCGTCCCGCCCCACAAGGTGCCGAGCCAATTGAAAACTTTGATGGCCGACGGCACTGCGATGACCATGGTCGTCATCATGAAGGCCGTGCCGAGCAGCGGGTTCATTCCACTGATAAACATGTGATGGCCCCAAACGATCCACGACAGAAAGGCGATGGCGATCATGGAAAAGGCCATGGCATGATAACCAAAGATCGGTTTGCGCGAAAAAGTGGAAAGGATCTCGGACGTGACCCCCATGGCTGGAAGAACTAAAATATAGACTTCCGGATGGCCGAAAAACCAAAACATGTGCTGCCAGAGCAAAGGTTGTCCGCCGCCTTCAGGGAGAAAGAAGCTCGTGCCCGCCACGCGATCGAAGAGCAGCATCGCCAAAGCGGCCGTCAATACCGGCAAGGCGAGAAGCAGCAAAATCGCCGTGACAAACAAGGACCAGACCGTCAACGGCATGCGGAAATAGGTCATGCCCGGGGCGCGCATGTTAATAATCGTGGTGATGTAGTTGATCGAACCCATCAAAGAAGAAACACCGAGGATCAACAAACTAATGATCCAGAGATCTTGTCCCAACTCGACCCCGGTGTATTGGGCTCTTGCGGACAGCGGCGCGTAACTCGTCCATCCGCCGGCTGCGGGACCGCCAGGCACGAAGAAGCTCGAGAGCATAACTACCGTGGCGATGGCCCCGACCCAGAAGGAGAGCATATTCAATTTTGGGAATGCCATATCCCGGGTGCCGATCATCAGCGGAATCAGGAAATTGCCGAAAGTTCCGACCATGATCGGCATGACAACAAAGAAAA
>JBEVIO010000196.1:0-3953 GCA_040510635.1 Binatia bacterium
GAGCGCTGTAAACGGAGTCGTCGGTCCGCAGAGACAGAGATCCCAGAGAAATTTTCCGGCGCGTCGCTCTGCCATCAGGCGCGGTCCGGTCTCCGCAGCAGGGGTGCTCGCGGTGACGACCTGAATGTCGGGAAATTTTTTCTCGAAGACTTTGACCGCCGCTTCGATATTTTCCCGCTGATAAAGAAAAACGCCGACTTTGCCCTCTTTCCTGGCGGCCGCAACTGTGCCCGACCACTCCACATCGATTTTCGTTTCGGCAGCGGACAGGTACGAACTAGCAGACAAACAAAGCCACGCGCCAACTACCGCGCAGGGAAAGCGTTGCATGACCAACATCGCCATGATGGCAACCTTTTACTGTAATTTTCGAACGGCTTGAACGATTTGAACGGCTTGAACGGTTCGAATTACGGTTCGCGCGGCCAGAGAGTAACGCCCTCGGGCTTGAGCTCGAGAAAGACTTTGCCGCCCTGCTTGAGCAGCTTGGCTTCCGGCGACACGATCACCCGGGTTTCTGAGCCGAGAGTCACGGTGTACTCGTAACGATCGCCGAGGAACTGGGTCGCTTGCAAAGTTCCTTCGACGACGTTGCCCTGTCCCTCACAGCCGCGATCCGAGAGAATCATTTTTTCAGGCCGGATGGCGACCATCGCGGACTGGCCGATGGTGGGGAATCCATTGGCGGATGAAATCACATTATTCCGTTGCAGCGTGAGCGAAGATGCGCCGACTCCTTGGACTTCGACCTGCACATGCTGATCGGAAACCCCAACCACCTTTCCAGAAAGAAGAAATGTCTTCCCCAAAAAGTCACGCACGAACGGCGTCGCCGGGGTATAGTAAACCTCCTCCGGGGTTCCGACCTGTTCGAGCACGCCGAATTTCATAATCGCGATTCGATCGGATAGGCTCAGCGCTTCGATCTGGTCGTGGGTGACGAATATCACCGTGACGTTGATCCGCTGCTGCAGGGCCTTGAGCTCGCGACGCATTTCTTCGCGCAATTGCGCGTCGAGATTGCTCAACGGTTCGTCGAGCAACAAGACCTTAGGCGAAAATACCAGCGCCCGGGCGAGCGCGACTCGCTGCTGTTGCCCGCCGCTCAGTGCCGGCGCCGGCCGCTCTTCCAGTCCGGAAAGACCGACGAGCGCCAAAACATTGGCGACTTTGTTGCTGGCTTCGGCGCCTTTCATGCCGCGAAGTTTGAGCGGATACGAGACGTTCTCATAGACCGTCATATGCGGCCACAGCGCGTAGGATTGAAAGACCATGCCCATGTCGCGCTTTTCCGGTTTGACGAAGAGTTTTTGCGCGTCGGAAACCAGGCAGCGGTCGGCAAGATAAATCGCCCCGCCGTCGGGTTTTTCCAGTCCGCCGACCATGCGCAGCGTCGTCGTTTTGCCGCAACCGCTGGAGCCGAGCAGGGTAAAGAACTCGCCTTCTTTGATCTCGAGATTTATGCGATTGACCGCCACCACTCGGTCGAAGGTTTTGTAGAGATTTTGAATGCGTAGAAAGCTCACGTGATCTATCCTTGCCGTAGCGCTGAAAATGACTCAAGTACTACCGAGGACCGAGGATTGATGGTGGAGGATCGCGACCTTCGATTCCTTCGACCGCGCCCAGGACAAACTTCCATTTCCATCCTTGGCCAATCTTGCAATTTTCTTCCTCGAGTTGTCGTCAGTCCGCTCGAATGCCGACTTTAAGACCGAACGATCGCGCCACGATGGCCAACCCAAGCGTGAGCAACGTCACCATGATGATGGTAATGCTCGCAACTTCGCGGTATCCCGCCGCCACCTGGTCAAGGGCGAGCAGCGACAGAGTCCTGGTTTCCGAGGTCGCGAGAAGAATGATCGCCGAATTGTGCTGTGCGGCGAACATGAATTTAATCACGCCCACCAACACCATCGTTTGCGCCATCAACGGGAACACGATGCGAAAATAGGTGCGCCAAAAGCCAGCGCCCGACATGCGCGAGGATTCCTCCAGCTCTTTTCCGAGTTGGACAAAATTAGCTTTTAGTATCTGGGTCGACAGCGTGATGCCGCCGAGAACCTGAGCGATGACCAGGAGAAAAATTGTA
The DNA here is from genome assembly GCA_040510635.1 of Binatia bacterium. Taxonomy (GTDB): domain Bacteria; phylum Desulfobacterota; class Binatia; order UBA9968; family UBA9968; genus DP-20. Next base: position 2,093 of record JBEVIO010000196.1, read on the forward strand.
CCGTAAAACGGCCGGAAAAACGGCGTGCCGAGAAACATCCACAATAAGCCGAGCCCGGCCAACACGCCCGGGATCGCCGACGGCAGCCAGCAGATAGAATCGAGCAATGAGCGACCGGGAAGTTTGGTCCGCACCAGAACGTAACCGATCAAAGAGAAGACCAGAGCGCCAACGAGTCCGGCGCTGACCGCGACGATCAGCGTATTATGCAAGCCTTGGAGAATACGCGGATCGCTAAGCGCCATCCTCCAGTACTCTAGCGTCCATGTTTTCGGCAGATTGAAAAAGCCGAACCGAGTCATGAAGCTGCCGCCCAAGACACTCAAGAGCGGCACAACGTCCAGGACGAAAATGACCAAAGCAACAAAGGCCGTCGCCGGGTAACGCCACACGCCGAGATCGATGATCTTCGGTTTGAATTGCCCCGTGACCGTGGTGAATTGCCGGCGCGTGATTAATCTGCGCTGGAGGGGAATAAAAGCGGCGAGAAAGAGCAGAATGATGCTGCCCAGCGCCGCCGCTTGATTCACCAACGGCGGTTCCTGCCTCGCGAGATCGACAATTTTTGTCGAGTACACATAAAAACTCCACGGCACGCCGAGCAACAGCTCGATCTCGAAGCTGCTGAAGATGCGGATCACGCTGAGCAGGAAGACAACGACGATGACTGGCGTCATGGCCGGCACCGTGATCCGCCACATGGTCGTGAAAGCGCTCGCGCCGGACATACGGCTCGCTTCCTCCATCGACGCGTCCATGCGGCGAAACGCCGGCGTCATCAACATCACTTTGGTAGAAATACCGTTGCTGACCAAATGAACCCAGATAATCCCAGCGAAGGTGTAAATGTCGAAATTAAGCCCGCTTAAGAACGGGATCTGACGCAGCCACGAGTTTATCAATCCCGTGCTCGGATCGAGCATCAGCATCCAACCAAACGTGGTCGCCAAACCCGGCAGAAAGAATGAAATCCAAAAGCCGAACTCCAACGCGTTGGCGCATAAGATATTGGTGCGGGCGAGCAACCAAGAAATGAAAATCCCCAGCGGTAGCGCGATCACCTGTAGCACGATGCCGATCTTCACGCTGTTCCACAGCGAGCGCCAGATCCCATACTCGCTGAATGCTTCGCGCCAGGCCTTGAGACCGTAGACCGGCGGTTCGGCGATCGTCGCGGTGTTGAAACTGTTGACGACAATCAGGGTCAATGGGTAGAGCACATAGAAGCCCATAAAGCCGATCAGCACCGCCATCAGCGCCGTGCCGCCGTCCATCGGGGGCAGCCAAGAACGGCTTACGGAAATAGGGCCCATCGTCTCGGTTTTAGCCATATTGAAACCCTCTATAAGCCAGCGAGTTTCTATCGCGTCGCTGTGTGAAGTTCAAGACTAAAAAACAGCAACAGATCTTACGATCGAGCAATTAGTACGGACTCGCCACCTGATGGACGACTAGCTGTTCGCGCTTGTGCTCACTCGATTGAAGTATCGCCAGGCAAACCTCTAGAGTCGCCTTGCCCCGTTGCCCATCATGCGGGACGATCCCGCCAGTGGTTAAATGCTTGAACGTTTGGAACGTTTTTCCATTTTACTTTCCGGTTCTCTCTTCTTCTTGGTTCAAAATAGGGCTGTACTTCGTCGCGCCACCCTGACGGCGCGGGCCGGAGCGAAAACTGCCGCTATTGAGTTTACTGTCTTCGAGCCGGAGCTTGAGATAGACGTTCTTTGTCGGATCGCGAAAAACGTTGATCGGGTCTTGTCCTGCCTGAACTTTTTCCAGTTGTTCCTTGAGTTGATGACGATAGAGAATGATGCCTTTGTCGGAGAGTCCCAGCGCTTCCTGCGTGCGGTCCGCCACTCCG
>JBEVIO010000197.1:0-3266 GCA_040510635.1 Binatia bacterium
GCTCTTCCGATCTAGTGCAAGTAAGAGAAACCATTTTGCCATATCACGCATCGCCAACTCCTTTGCCAGGATAGGTGGTTCAGCAACCGCCGTGCCAGACAAAGGCGGTGGCTAACCGCCGCATAATAAAGAAATTCTATTGCGAAAACAACCCAAAATGGTTGTCAGTTGGACAAATTTTACCAGCGCTGGTGCCATTCGTGACGTAAGCGTCACCGCCGGAGCGATGCGCATCGTCATGGCGAACTTTGGCTGCGACAAATTGACCGCGCTCCGGGCGCCGATTATAGTGCGGCGAAATTCTATCCAAGCGCTGCTAGAGGAGAAATCATTGGACCACTCGACATTAATCATAGTGAGCGAAGCGATTCTCCGGGTTATTCTCGGCTGGCGTATGTTGATCAGCGGTCTGAGCAATGTGCGCCGCTGGCCCAATCCGGTGAATACCGCGACCATCTTATTCCCAAAGGGCGCGACGTTTTTCGGTTTCGTCGCGACATTTCTAATGGTCGTCGGCGGTTTCGGTCTCGCCGCGGGCATCCAGACTCCTATTTCGGCGGTCATGATCGTCATTTTTCTGATCCCGACCTTTGCTTTGCACTGGCACTGGTTGAAAGTTTTGCCGACGATGGCGCCGGTCGTCAAGGCAGCGATCCAGGATGAAAAAGCGCAAAACTATTTTCGCGCTTTCGACCGGCAGTCTTACCATTCGCACGAAGTGGGCCTACGCGATAATCTGGTGTTGGTTGCGGCGGCGATTTATTTCGCGGCGCGCGGTAGCGCGGCTTTCGGCGTCGACAATTGGTTGGGCGATTGGGTGATTCGATTTTTTTAAGTGCAGAGTCATGCGGGTTGCGATAAGTTGCCAGGAGGGTAGGGCTCGAAGGAGAAAGTATGGCCCGCGAAAAGAAATTCGGCGCGCCGTAGGATAGAGTCAGGGCGGTCTTGTCGATTGGACCGTGCCCCGGTCCACGAGCCAAGACAAAACTAAACGCCTAGCCATGTCGAGCAAAATCTTAATCGTCGACGACGAGCCATTCAATCTCGATGTGCTCGAACAGGAGCTGACCGACCTGGGCTACGCCGTAGTGCGGGCCAGCGACGGCGCGCAGGCGTTGTCTGAGATCGATAAGCTCCCACCCGAGCTGGTCCTTCTCGACTATCTGATGCCCGGAATGAATGGCATCGAGGTTTTGCACGCCATCCGCAAGACCCACAAAGACCTACCCGTTGTCATCGTCACCGCGCACGGCAGCATCGAGCTCGCGGTGGAAGCGATCAAAGCCGGTGCCGACGATTTCATCACCAAGCCGTTCGACCCCGAGCATCTCGCCTTGGTGGTCAAAAAAAATCTCGAACGGGCGAAGCTTCGCTCCGATGTTGAATTCTTTGCCGAGGAGCTCGGTGGCCGCCACCGCTTAGTCGCGGGCAACGGCGAAGCGATGCGGCGGATCGTAACGGAAGCGCGCAAAGCTGCCGCGAGCAAAGCGACCGTGCTGCTTCTCGGTGAAAGCGGCACCGGCAAAGAGCTCTTCGCCAGGTCGATTCATAATTGGAGCGACCGGAGGTTGAAGCCATTCGTTGCCATCAACTGCGCCGGCCTGGCAAAAGAGTTGTTGGAGAGTGAACTTTTCGGTCACGAGAAAGGGGCTTTTACAGGCGCACACCAGCTCAAGAAGGGCAAGTTGGAACTGGCGCACGACGGCACGGTGTTTCTCGATGAGATCGGCGATCTCGCCCTGGAATTGCAAACAAAACTCTTGCGCGTCCTCCAAGAACGGGAATTTGAGCGGGTCGGCGGTAACACGTCCATCGCGGTGGACCTGCGCATCATCGCCGCGACGAACCACGAGCTTGACGCGGCCGTGAAAAGCGGCACGTTCCGCGAAGATCTCTACCACCGCCTAAACGTGATCGCGCTCACGTTGCCGCCTTTACGCGAAAGAAAAGAAGATATTCCTGTCCTTGCGGACTTTTTTCTCGAACGATTTTCCGCCGAAACCAAGAAGAGCTTTGCCAACATCACCGACGAAGCGCGCACTAGACTTATCGCCTACCATTGGCCCGGCAACATTCGCGAGCTCGCCAACGTTATCGAGCGCGCCGTCGTCCTGGCCGATGGACCGGAATTGACCCTTCATCACTTGCCCGCCCGAGTCGTCGGCGCCCAACCTGCCGCTGTGCCGCATGAGGTGCCGTACCACGACGCCATCAATAGTTATCGACGCGAGCTGATCGTTCGCGCCCTCGCCGACGCCCAAGGCAACCGCGCGGCCGCCGCCAAGACACTGGGTCTGCATCGCACTCATTTAATGAAACTGCTCAAAGCTCTCCGGATAACATAAGGAGGCATGCGTTAGGCGTCAGGATACGGGATCACCTCGCTGCTCACCACAGAACCGCGCACTACCCCCGTCGCACTCTTGCTACCAGGTGTAGCAAAACGACTGCTCTGCTATTTCCGGCGGGCGCCGGTCGGATTTTCTAATCGGCAAATTTCCTTGTGGATTCAACGCTTAATCAATTGTGGTCAAAGACCCAAAGGTGGTATGCAGCTTGCGCTAGAAAGCGCCAACGTAGTGTGCCCAACGTTCGTTTGCTATCGAAATTTACCCCAAAAAATCCAGTTGCTCGGTTTTGCCGATGCAACCCTGCCGGAAGGCTGTCTAAATTTATGATTGCCAAGACATTTTTTCTTAGCGTTGTTTGGTCTTTCACGGTCACTTACTGCGCCGCAGCCCAGCCGGCACAACAGTCGAAGGTACCGCGTATCGGCGTCATCCTGCCTGGAGGGCCCCTACACGGGACCATTGAAGGGTTACGTTACGGCTTGCAGGAACTTGGTCTGCAAGAAGGAAAACAGTTCACCCTGGTCATTCGCGACACCAAGGGCGACTTGAAAATAGCTGAAGAGGCGGCGCGAGACTTCGAGCGGGAAAAAGTCAACCTGCTCTATGTAATGGCGAGCACAGTAATCGCTGCGGCGAAAGCAGCGACGGTCAATACGCCGATTGTGTTCTGCATTGGCAGCGACCCGGTGACCCTCGGGCTGGTAAACGAGTTCGCCACGCCCGGCGGTAGGCTCACCGGGGTTCATTATCCGGTGAAGGACCTCACCGCGAAGCGTTTGGAAATTCTCAAAGAGATGCTGCCAAAAATCGGTCGAGTGCTGACGATCTACGATCCGAAAAATCAGACCGCTGTGGACGGCGCTGCACTGGCACGGGCAGAAGCGAAACGACTGGGGCTCAAGCTCATCGAGCGCC
>JBEVIO010000198.1:0-5634 GCA_040510635.1 Binatia bacterium
TGTTTTTTCCAGTCCGATTGTGCCCGAACGCTGGCAGCGGAAAGTTGCGCCAAAAAAACAGCGAAAGAGATGATTTGTAACAATTTCACTTTTCTCGTCCCCTCCCAATCACCCATCATTCCATCACTCCAACATCTCAGTCGCCTTTTTTTTCACCGGTGCGCGCGCATCTCCGCCGCCGTGAACGGTCCCACGCCCATGATCTGATGCACTTCCCATTCGAGCAATTCAAAAGCGGCAAAACCCGCCGCAGTGTAAGGATCGCTCGCCGCGATCTGCTCTGCGTCAGTCTTCGACGCCGCGCGGATAACATAAACTCCATACTTGCGATCCGTGGTCGGACCCGAAAAGAGAATCTTTCCCGACTCGTGTTGTTGCTTCATCCAAACCAGATGCTGATCGAGAGTCACCGTCCACTCTTCGCGCGGCTTTACCGGTCGCCGTAAAACTAAATACCACATGGCTGCCTCCTTGGAGAATTAACTGCATTATGAAATTACCGATAGGCTTGAGACCTTCACGCTGTCAAGAGGATTTCACGCCGCTACCTTCCCAAAACAATGACGATCGTACCGGCTACGACCGCCACTGTACCGAGATCGTGCGACTGGTGACGCTTTCCTTGCCGCGCAGGAAAATGAGCAAAATAACTAGACTGAAAAGCGGCGTCGTGGCGACAACCGGAGAAACAATCACAACCCTCGCGTTGGCGAGAGCAACAGCGTCGGTCGCAGGGAGTGCCAGGTGCCTCAGAAGCCCATAACATGTGGGACCGCTTAGCTATACAAGATGAATTTCGTCAGTCACAAGCAGTGATTTTTTAGCGGCTTCACTTAGCACTCTTTTGGTATATAATGCGCACTGTTTTATTATGATGCAGGCGCAAGGAGATATAATGGATCGAATGTTTCTACGACTGGTGATATTTTGCTTTTGCGCGATTTTTCCGGCCCAGCTTCACGCCCAGGACGCAATCCGCGATTTGGTCGTAAAAATCCACGCCAGTCAGCAGGGCCCGGATTTGCTCCGGCCCTGGACCAAAAGCAGTCCGCGTCAGGTGAAGGGGTCGGGCGTCGTGATCGACGGCAAGCGCATTCTCACCAATGCCCACGTAGTCAAATATGCGAGCCAAATTTATGTTCAGCCCAACCAATCGGCGACCCACATCCCGGCGCGCATCGATGCCATCGCCCCGGGTATCGACTTGGCGATTCTAAAGCTCGATGACGAATCTTTTTTTGATAACCGCGGCAGTCTTTCCTTTGCTGAGGAGCTGCCGCGGGTCAAAGACACGATCAATGTTTATGGCTATCCCACGGGCGGTACCGAGCTCTCCGTTACTCAGGGAATCGTCTCGCGCATCGAGTACACCGACTACTATTATCAAACGACCGGGTTGCGCATTCAGGTCGATGCGGCGCTCAACTTCGGCAACAGTGGCGGGCCAGCGGTGTCCGACGGCAAACTGGTCGGGCTCGTGTTCAGCTTGATTCAGAACGCGCAAAACATCGGCTATTTGATCCCAGTCGAAGAAATCCAGCTTTTTCTAAAAGACGTCGCCGACGGCGTCTACGATGGCAAGCCGCAACTAAATGACTTGGTCCAAACCGTCGAGAACGATGCCTTGCGCCAGCGGCTCGGGCTGCCGAAGGGCATCAATGGAGTCATGGTAGCACAGCCCTATCAAGACAGTCCGGGATATCCGCTCCAAGAGTGGGACGTCATTACCAAGATCGGCGATATGCCGATCGACGCCGACGGCAAAGTTTCTATCCGCTATGATTTGCGCCTTTCGGCGTCTTATCTCGTGCAAAAGTTTGCCAAGAACGGCCTGTTGCCGCTGACGATTTATCGCGATGGCCGGTTGATACAAGTCAGTTTACCGGTGCGCTATCAACGCGATCTGGTAATTCCTTTTTTGATGGATAAAAATCCACGCTACTTTATCTTCGGCCCGTTTGTTTTCTCGCAAACAACCCAAGACTATCTCGAGCGGCTTGGTAATCAGCCGCCGCCTTCCTTAGGACGTAGTCCGAGCCCGCTCGTGACCCGGCGCTTCGACAAGCCCACTTTCGAGAACGAAGAGCTGGTCGTCGTCGCATCGCCACTTTTTCCCCACCGCATTACCAGGGGCTACGACGATCCCAATCGCTCCGTGTTGAGCGAAGTCAACGGCGTGCCAGTCAAGAACTTGCGCCAGCTGGTGGAAATCCTGCGTGACAGCCACGACGAACAAATCAGCTTTAAGTTTGCCAGCTCCGGCGTCCTCACCCACGAGACAATGGTATTTAAACGCGGCGATCTAATGGAAGCGACCGGGAAGATTCTCGAAGAAAACGGCATTCGCTATCCCTACTCGCCCGATTTGCGCGCGCTCTGGGAAGCGCCCGATCGGTCGACGCCAAAGTCGGCGCAGCTGACTTGCTGCGCCGCGCCGGCGGCCAACTAAGCGATCAAACTTTTTGCATTCGCCGGCATCCGCTTTTGCTTGCCCACGACGCATCAATACGCGAATGGCAATCAACATGCTGCGGCTCTTTTTGATTGTGATCGTCGTTGTCGGAAGCAATTTCCCGGTTCCATCTAACGCCGCCTCCCCCGACCTTTCCATCGAAACGTTTGTGCGCGGTTTGGACACGCCGTGGGCATTGGATTTTGCTCCGGATGGCAGGATTTTTATCAGCGAACGTCCCGGCCGCATCCGTATCGTGGAGCAAGGCCAACTACGGCCCGAACCGTGGATGACGCTGGAAGTCGCGGCGGTCGGCGAAGCAGGGCTTCTGGGTCTGGCCGTGGATCCGCAATTTTCCCAGAATCGTTTCCTTTACGTCGCTTACAGTTATCGCGTCGGGGCCTTCTCCCTGCGCAATCGTCTGGTGCGCTTGCGTGAAGATGTAAAGGGCAAAGGCGTTCTCGACAAAGTGCTCATCGACGATGTGGCCGGCGCAAGCAACCACGACGGCGGCAGAGTCAAATTCGGCCTCGACGGAAAACTCTACTGGACCGTCGGCGACGCGCAAACGACGCGCTACGCGCAGAATATCAAATCATGGAACGGCAAAATTCTCCGGCTCAATTCCGACGGAACTAATGCCGCGGACAATCCATTTCCAAATTCCTATGTTTATTCGCTGGGCCATCGGAATCCCCAAGGCTTGGCCTGGCAACCGGGCACCGGACGACTTTATGCCACCGAACATGGACCGAGCGGTTTCCAAGGCTGCTGCCGCGACGAAGTAAATTATATCGAGCCGGGCAAAAACTATGGCTGGCCGGAAATCCGCGGCGATGATGCCAGAGAAGGCATGATTTCACCGGTCATCCAATCCGGCACGAACGAAACTTGGGCGCCAACCGGGGCTGTATTTGTTAGCGTCGGACCTTGGGCCGGGTCGCTGCTTTTTACCGGCCTGCGTGGGCAAACTCTGTATCGCCTCGTTCTCGATCTCAACGATCCGCGCAAGGCGGCAAATCTCGAGCGTCATTTTCCCCGTCAGTTCGGCCGCCTGCGAGATATTGTCGAGGGACCCGATAAAGCGCTCTATCTGCTTACCAGCAACCGCGATGGCCGCGGCAGCCCGGCGCCAGACGACGATCGGATCATTCGCTTAAGCATCAAGCCCTAGCGCAGCCAAGTCTTGGCTGCGCTTTTATCCCGTCTGGCGCTTTCCCTGCCCATATTGATAAAATCATCGCGAATTCGGTTTGAGGTTGATCCGACATGAAGTCTAAAATCGGCGCGCTCATCTTTTTCTTGTTCCTCTTTGTTTTCGCTCTCGGCCTCATCAGCTTTTCCACCGAATTCTTTCTCGGCAAACCGTTGACCAAAGTGATTCGAGATTTCCTGTTCATGCTTTATCGAAAGTAGCCAATCTCGCGGATTCGGGCCAATCCTTGCACGTCACTGCCAAGTTTTGAGGGCTCTTCCTTTAACGCACGTTGATCCGCAATCGTCGCTGATATAGGATCGCTCCGTCATCGGAGGCACGGATCATGCGCAAGCGAATCTTCACGTGGTTGGGAAAAGAATTTATCGAGTTGTCCGGCGAAGCCAAAGCGGCGGCGAATGCGACCATCGAAGCGCAGGAATTGTTCCAGCGCATCGATCAGGAGCTCAAGGCGCACGGATTGTCCCTCGACAACACCGTGCGTAGCCGGCTCTGGGGACGCGATCGGCAAAGCCGTGATCTCGGCAGCACCGAGCGCGTCAAAATATTGTCCGGCAAAGCGCGCTCGGCAAGCTCGAGTTATATCGCGCCGGGCCACTTCGATTCGAGCGCCAAAGTTGCGCTCGATCTGCTCGCTATGCGTCCCTCCCAAACGAGCGCGGCGAAGCGGATTGTCGAATACGAGCCGGCGATCGCGCCCATCCGGTTTTTGGTTTACGATTCCGTCGTTGTCCTTTCAGGCGTGACTACGGTCTTGCCGACTCTCGCCGAACAATTCGACAACATCTTCCCGCGTATCGCCGGCTCCCTTGAGGACGCCGGCAGCTCTTGGGAAAAAGCCGCGCGCGTCTCGTTTTATCTGCATCGCAGCCAGACTTTGGAAAACTTGAAAACGCTCTTTGCGCGTCATGTAACCGCGCGGGTTCCACAGCTGGAATACTGTTTTGTCGACGGCTATTCCTCCGAGGGTAAGTTCTGCGAGGTCGAAGTCACGGCCACGGCGTGAGAAGCATGGCAACCGAAAAATTCAAAGTCGCAATCTTAGACGATTTCGAAAAGCTCGCCGATACGGTGCCGGCGTACAAAGAGCTCCAGGCACGAGCCGACGTGACACTTCTGAGAAAAAGGCTGGACGGCTCGGAGAATGTCGTCGCCGCGCTGCGCGAATTCGACGCCGTGCTCCTGATGCGCGAGCGAACTTTTTTTAGCGACAAAGAATATTCCCAGCTGCCCAATCTGAAACTCATCTCGCAAACCGGTCGAACCAGTAAGCACTTGGATCTAGCAAATGCTACCCGCCGCGGCATCGCGGTCACCGGCACCGCAGCTGATAACGGCGTGTCAACAACGGAATTAACGGTCGCGCTGATTCTCGCCCTGTTGCGTAAGATTCCCCAGGTGAATGCGCGCATGCGCGAGGAAGCCTGGCCCGCGATCGCCGGCAATACGCTTGAAGGCAAAACCATCGGGGTTTTCGGCTTCGGCCGGATCGGCAGCGAAGTCGCCCGCGTGATGAAGGCGTTTCCGGATACCCGCGTGCTCGCCTATTCGCGCACGCTCACTCCGGCGCGCGCGTCGGAAGCCGGGGCTAAATCCGTGCCGCTGGAAACTTTATGGCGGGAATCGGACATTCTCACGGTGCATATCAATTCAACCGCGGAAACTCGCGGCAGCATCGGCGCAAAAGAATTCGCCATCATGAAGCGCGGCGTGCTGCTCGTGAATACCGCCCGCGGCCCCATCGTATCCGAACCGGCGATGATCGAAGCATTGGCGAGCGGAAAATTGGGCGGCGTGGGGCTCGACGTTTACGACACCGAGCCGCTGCCGATGGATCATCCGCTGCGCCGCTTCGACAACGCGATCCTGATGTCGCACCGCGGTTACGCCACAGTGGAAGTTATGAGCGAGCGCTACGAGCAGGCGATGAACAATATCCTCGACTATCTCGACGGCAAGCCGCTCA
>JBEVIO010000199.1:0-3544 GCA_040510635.1 Binatia bacterium
CGCCAGCTTTCTTGATGGTCGTCGTGATCGTCGTGTTGTCGATGTTTTGCCTTTGATAGCCGAGCGGACTTATAGCTGGCGCAAAGTGCCACTTCACGCCGAGTTGAGCGGTTATGCGATCTTGCGCGCCAACTCTTGGATCTGATCCATCGATTCTTTAAGAGCAGGCGCATAACTGTGCGGCACGCAGTCGCCACAGATTTCGTTGGCCAATCCACTGACTGATTTAAGACCGCCGGCGAGACTGGCGGATTGGCCGTTGGCGGTCACAATCAAAGAATTGATTTCCAATAAACTCTGCAGACAGATCACGAGATTCGCCAGCAGCGACTCCAACGCCTCCTCGTTGAGGGATCACGAGCGCGCGATCTTCCAGCCGCCGCGAGGATCTCTGCGCGACTGATCGTCCCGCCGTAAGCAATGGTCTCTCTGAGCTCAGTCTTCACGACTCATTCCTTGAAATTGAGCCTTATCTACCCCAATAGCGCCATCGGAGCACGCCACGTGTCCTTGGGTTGGAACAGATTCAACCGTGTCCGCCATGGGGAGAATCTTAAAAATCTTGCGTGAGGCGCTGGCGTCGCCGGGCCGATATCGGAACCCACTACGATAAAGTTGGCGCCTGCGGTCGTTTAGCCAAAAACAACAGCGCGACCGCGCCGAGGCTAACCGCCGCAAATATCCCGAAAGCAATCGTGTAGCTGTGGGTGAGGTCATAGAGAAAGCCGGCGATGATCGGCCCCATAAAAGTGCCGGCGGTCGTAATAGATCGGCTCGCGCCTTGGATGGTTGCAAATGCCCTGGTACCGAAATAATCGGCGCGTATGGGTTCCTGCAGAGACGCGAGGCCACCGTAGGAAAGCGAATAAACGATCATACACGGGGTAAAGATCAACGCCTCAGCCGTTTGGCCCATGAGGAAAACCGAAAGGCTCAGAGCCAACAATAAACCCATCATCATTTTTCTTTTATCGAGCAGATCACCGAGCCAGCCCATGCCGAGGCGCGCGGGCGCGCCGATCAGCGCCGAGGCTCCAAGCAGGCTGCTCGCAGCCGCCGTGCTCCAACCGCGGTCGACGAGAAGAATGACGAAATGTACCGACACTCCTTCGGTGACCAAATGGCGCAGTGCCATCGCCGTCGACAAAAACCAAAAGGCGCGCAAACGCAACGCTTCGCTCAAGGTGAACTGCGGATCGTTCGAAAAATGCCGCGCCGCGGCAAAGTGAGCGCTCGAATGCTCGGGGTTCGAGATGGCGGCCTCTTCTTGCAGGTAGATTTTGTATATGATCCAGGCGATCGGCAGCCCGACGGAGAAAATAATAATCCCCGAAATTACCGCCGCGGCGCGCCATCCCCAGAGGCCGATCATCCAACCGACCAACGGCACCAGCGGCCCCGAGATGCCCGGCCCCATGCGAAAAATGCCGAAGGCCAAGCTTCGTCGTTCGCGAAACAGCTTTGCGATCAAAACGCTGATCGGCATGTTATAGCCCAAGCTCGAGCCGAGCACGATGCCGAGAACGATTACGCCGTAGAGCATCGGCAGTGAATCCACTAAACTGAGCATGACGAATCCGAGGCTGCAAAGGATCAGACCGATAAAGAGCATGCGATGCGCGCCGACTCGATCGGTCAGATAACCTTCGATGGGCCCCAACAATCCCGACTCGACGCGCGCCAGGGAAAACGCCCCTGAGATCGCCGTTCGACTCCAACCGAACTCGCGCTCGAACGAGGGGAAAAACGCGCTCATGCCGAAATAACTGAAGCCGGTGTTCACGGCGTGCGTCATGCAACCGGCGATAACCAGCCACCACTTTCGTTCCACAGAAGCGAATCTCCCAGAAGCTTATCGGCGAAAAATCATTTTCATCCGCTGCGCAAATGCGGGCAGATTAACTCAAAGGCGACCGGCAAGATAGCGCGCCGGACAATACGTCATCCTTGCTTCGTGCCCGCCTTTTTCGACTCGATATTTTTCGCGCCGATCGCGTATCAGGGAAGATTCGCGTCCACTGGGGGCTCACAGGCAATGCCGGAATTTGAAAGCGCAGTCCTTTATTTAAGGTTTCAAAATGGCAAAATGACGCGTGCCACATAGTGTAACCCTGATCACCACGATTGCAGCGGCTTTAGGGCTCGCCTTGATCCTGGGCTTCGTCGCCGCTCGTCTCAAGCTGCCCCCGTTGGTGGGTTATTTGATCGCGGGCATCATCATTGGTCCCGCCACGCCGGGCTTTGTCGCCGATGTCGATCTCTCGCACCAGCTCGCTGAGATCGGCGTGATGCTCTTGATGTTCGGCGTCGGTCTGCACTTTTCCCTCGACGAACTCCTCGCCGTACGCCGCATCGCTCTGCCTGGGGCCATCGTGCAAATCGCCGTTGCAACCTTACTCGGTACGGCCGTCGCCGCGATGTGGGGCTGGAGCCTCGCCGGCAGCATCGTTTTCGGCCTGGGTCTTTCAGTCGCGAGCACAGTTGTGCTTCTCAGGGCACTGGAAAGTCGCGGGATGTTAGAAACTGTCAACGGCCACATCGCCGTCGGCTGGCTTGTGGTCGAGGACTTGGTCATGGTCCTGGTGCTCGTGCTCCTGCCGCCGCTTGCGGCATGGCTCGGGGATAGCGCGCGGGTTGTCGGCGATCGGAGTCTGCTGACAACCCTCGCGCTCACGCTCAGCCAGGTCGCGGTCTTTATCGCGCTCATGCTGGTTGTTGGCCGGCGCGTTTTCCCGTGGCTGCTCTGGCAGGTTGCCGGCACGGGTTCGCGCGAGCTGTTTACCCTCTGCGTCGTCGCTGCCGCTGTCGGAATCGCCTACGGCTCGGCCGCGTTGTTCGGCGTGTCCTTCGCGCTCGGCGCTTTTTTTGCCGGCATGGTCATGCGTGAGTCGCCGTTGAGCTATCGGGCTGCCGAGGAATCATTGCCTCTACGAGACGCTTTTTCAGTGCTGTTTTTCGTTTCGGTGGGCATGCTCTTCGAACCACAGGTGTTGATTCGTCAGCCGCTCCACGTGCTTGTGGTCATCGCGATCATCGTCGTCGGCAAATCCTTGGCCGCTTTTTTTCTCGTCCTGCTATTTCGTTATCCGCTCAATACTGCGCTCACCGTGTCGGCGAGCCTGGCCCAGATCGGCGAATTCTCCTTCATCCTGGCCGGGCTGGGTGTGTCCCTCGGCGTTTTGCCCACGGCAGGTCAGAATCTTATTCTCGCCGGCGCGATTATCTCGATCGCGCTCAATCCGTTGGTGTTTCAAGCCATCGAGCCGGCGCAGACGTGGATTCGGGCGCGCTCGAAACTCGCTCAAGCCCTGGAACGTCCCGATGATCCGCTCGCAGCACTGCCGATGACCGTAGACCTCAATCGCCTCGCCGGACAAGTTGTTTTGGTCGGCTATGGCCGCGTCGGCAGGCGGATCGGCGAAGCTCTAACGGCGCAAGGCATCCCTTTCGTCGTCGCCGAGGAGAATCGCGAGATCGTCGAAAAGCTGCGCGCAAACGACATTCCGGCCGTATCCGGCGACGCCTCTGATCCCGCCGTTCTGAT
>JBEVIO010000200.1:0-3254 GCA_040510635.1 Binatia bacterium
AGGCTGCGCGTCGGCCTGATGCTGCCGTACACCGGCACCTATGCTCAACTCGGCACCGCCATCACCAATGGCTTTAAACTCGTGGTGAGCGAGCGCGGCGGTAAGCTCGGCGGCCGCGAGCTCGAATTCTTCACTGTAGACGATGAATCCGACCCGGCAAAAGCGCCGGAGAATACCAACAAGCTGGTGCAGCGCGATAAAGTCCATGTGCTGGTCGGCTCAGTACACAGCGGCGTGCAGATGGGCATGGTCAAGATCGCCAAAGAAACCAATACGCTCATGATCATTCCCAACGCGGGGCTGGACGCCGCCACCGGCGCCCTGTGCGCGCCGAATATTTTCCGCTCGTCTTTTTCCAACTGGCAACCTTCCTATCCGATGGGCAAAGTGCTTGCCGACCGCGGCATCCGCAACGTTGTGTCCCTCGCTTGGAAGTATGGCGCCGGCGAAGAAGCAGTGGCTGGTTTCACCGAGGGATTTATCAAGGCCGGCGGTAAAACCGTGCGCGGCTTGTGGATACCGTTTCCGAACGTGGAATTCCAGGCACTGCTTACGGAGATCGCTTCGATCAAGCCCGACGCCGTGTTCGTCTTTTTCGCCGGCGGCGGCGCCGCCAAGTTTATCAAGGATTACGCCGCGGCGGGGTTGCGCAAAACCATTCCACTGTTCGGCTCGGGATTTCTTACCGACGGTGTGCTAGACGCGGTCGATAACGCCGCTGAAGGGCTCGAAACCACGCTGCATTACGCCGACGGGCTCGACAACAAAAAAAATAAAGAATTCCGCGCCGCATACATGAAAGCGTACAAGATCGAGCCTGACGTCTACGCCGTGCAGGGCTACGACGCGGCGCTGCTCCTTGCCACCGGCCTCGACGCCGTCAAAGGCGATGTCGGCAGGCGTAAGGAAATGATCGGCGCTATGGAGAAAGCCAGGGTCGATAGTCCGCGCGGCGCCTGGACGATGTCGAAAGCACACAACCCGATTCAGGATATCTATTTGCGCAAAGTCGTCGGCCGCGAAAACAAGTTCGTCGGCATCGCCCACAAGGCCCTCACCGATCCGGCGCGGGGATGTAAGATGTGACTTCGTCACTGCGTTCAAAACGTTCAAGTAGTTCAAACCGCTCAAATCGTTTCAAGAAACGCACCGAGTTCTGACGGCTTGAACCATGTTTTATTTGATCCAACTTTTAAACGCCGTACAGTACGGTTTATTGTTATTTCTGCTGGCGAGCGGCTTGACCCTGATCTTCGGCATCATGGGCGTGATCAATCTCGCCCACGGCAGTTTCTATATGGTCGGCGCCTACCTCGCCTACTGGCTCGCCAGGCTCACCGGCAGCCTCTGGCTGGCCATTCCATTTGCAGTCGTCATCGCCTTCGGCATAGGTCTCCTGTTGGAGACGGCGATCTTCAGCCGCTTATACAAGCGCGACCATCTCTATCAAGTGTTGCTCACCTTCGGCCTGATCCTGGTCTTCGAAGAACTGCGTAGCATTCTATTCGGCGATGAAGTCCATGGCGTGGCGATTCCGGCGCTGCTCACCTCTTCGATCCCACTCACCGACACCCTGTCGTATCCGATTTACCGGCTCTTCGTCACCGCGGTGTGCCTGGCGATCGCGGCCCTGCTGTATTTCGTGATCCACAAAACCCGCGTTGGCATGATGATCCGGGCCGGCAACAGCAACCGCGAGATGGCCGCTTCGCTCGGCGTGAATATTCCCCTGCTGTTCGCCTTGGTCTTCGCATTCGGCATGGCCCTCGCCGCCTTCGCCGGCGCCGTCGCCGCGCCGATCTCGTCGGTATTTCCCGGCATGGGAAACCAAATCTTGATCATCTGCTTCGTTGTCGTCGTGATCGGTGGCATAGGCTCGATCAACGGCGCCATGATCGCCTCCCTCGCCATCGGCCTCGCCGACACTCTCGGCAAGGTCGTCGCGGCGGAATACTCCAGCGTCGCGGTTTACCTGGTCATGGCGGCAATTCTCTTGTGGCGCCCACAAGGCATCGCCAACAAGGCGTAACCGGTGAGCCCCATCACGTTGCCGCGTTCGCTATTGATCGCCGCCGTGCTGCTGCTCGCCCTGTTTCCCGTGCTTGGCGCGACTTTCTATATACAACTTGGCGCCAAGATTATGATCATGGCGATCTTCGCCCTGAGTCTCGACCTGTTGGTCGGCCACACCGGGCTGGTTAGCTTGGGGCACGCCGCTTACTTCGGCCTCGCTGCCTACGCGTTAGCGATGATCTCGCCCAGGTATGAAGCGGCCAATCTGTGGCTTACCCTGCCCGCGGCCATGGCTGGCGCCGCGCTGGCCGCCCTCGTCATCGGATTTCTCGTCGTCCGCACCGCCGGCATTTACTTCATCATGGTCACCTTGGCTTTCGCGCAGATGCTTTATTCCTTGTTTCATGACACGAAACTCGGCGGCGGCTCGGACGGCATCTACATTCAGGTGCGCCCGGAATTGACTCTATGGGGTTTCAAGCCTCTCGATCTGGAAAACCCCGCGCAGTTTTATTACTTCGTGTTGATCATGTTGATCGCAGTCTACATATTTCTCAATCACGTGCTGCACGCACCTTTAGGCCGAGCGCTGGCGGGTATCAGGGCCAATGAACAGCGTATGCGTTCCATCGGCTTTCCGGTCTTCGCTTACAAGCTCGGCGCGTTCGTGCTCGCGGGCGCGCTGGCGGGGCTCGCGGGTTATCTCGCCGCTTGCCAGTTTGGCTTCGTCAATCCGGACATTCTGGCCTGGCACCAGTCCGGCATCGTGCTCATGATGGTGATTCTCGGCGGCATGGGCCGGTTGCATGGCCCGGTGCTCGGCGCCTTCGCTTACGTGCTTATTCAAGAACTTCTTTCCGCGCCGGCGTTGCTTGGCCCTTACGCCAAGCATTGGCAACTCGCCATGGGCGGTTTAATTGTTACGATCGTGCTGGTTTTACCGCATGGCATCGGCGGCTTCATTGACATCGCTTTGCGGCGTTACTCCTACCGCCGCGTCCAAACGAACGGCGCCGCCGAATCATGAGCGACGCCCTCCTCCAAGCGCGCGGGTTGAGCAAGAGTTTCGGCGGACTTGCCGCCGTGGATAATTTATCCCTCGAAGTCAGAGTGGGCGAACTACACGCGGTCATCGGCCCCAACGGCGCGGGCAAAACGACACTGATCAACCTGCTTTCCGGCGAGCTGCCCGCCAGCTCCGGAGACATCATCTTTGGCGGCAACCCTATTTCCGGGCTGGC
>JBEVIO010000201.1:0-3822 GCA_040510635.1 Binatia bacterium
GTTATCGAGACGCACTAAGCCGGCGCCTGAGTGGGGAACATAAAGTCGGGAAATCGTGCCAATGTCACCGCGGTCGCGCTGGCTCAAACGCAGTTGCACATCGTACTCCTGATTGACGCTGGGATCGATGAAGCGCGACACTTCGGTGTCACCGCCCACCATCAGCCCGAGAGCGGTGGCGATATCTTCCGTGCTGACGTTTAAGTCGGCGGCGCGCTGGCGATCGATAATCACGCGCAGCTCGGGGCTGGTGAGTTTAAGCGTCGTGTCGGCGTCGATGATACCAAGGTCTTTGGAACGGATGCGCAAACGATCGGCGTAGTCGGCGAGCGCTTTCAAATCCGGACCGCGCAGGACGAAGTCGATATCCCAACTGCCGCTGCCGATATTGAACGACGGGGCGTTGCGCACCGAGACGCGCAGATCGGTGTATTTGGCGACGCGGGCGCGCAGTTGCTGCATGACGTCGCGCTGGGACGCGGTATCGGTAAAGGCTACCCACGGGCGGCCTCTTAAAGTTTCGTGCCAGAGGCGGCCGAGAGAGAAGATGCGTTCTTCATGAGGCGCGATGCGAACGTAGCAGGTCCCCTGATTCACGCCTCCGAGAAATCCGCCGCCGGCGTCGCAAAGCATCAGACGGACCAACGGCAACGCGCGGATTTCGCCCTCAATGGTTTGCATGATTTTATCCATGCTTGCCAGGCTGATCCCCTCGGGTGCGGTGACATTAACGTCGAACTCGGCTTCGTCGACGTTGGTCGGGATGTATTCTTGGCGGACCATCTTATAGAGCGGGATTGACGACAGGCTGACCGCGGCGGCAATCGCCATAACAATGGCGCGATGGGCCATCGACCATTCGAGCATGCGCTCATAGCGGCTATCGAGCCAAGCGTAAAAACCCTGACGCGAGTGGGCATCTTCGCCGCCGGTGTCTTCCGGGCGCAACATGCGCGCGCTCATCATTGGCGTTAACGTGAATGAGACCAGCAAGCTCACCAACACGGCGACTGCGGCGGTGATGCCAAATTGGTAGAGAAACCGTCCGGAAATGCTCGACATGAAAGCCACCGGCACGAAGATGACGACCAAACTAAAGGTCGTCGCCATGACCGCGAGACCGATTTCTGCAGTAGCGGCGCGAGCCGCTTCGAAAGGAGTCATGGCTTTTTCTTCGACGAAGCGGAAAATATTTTCGAGCACGACGATGGCATCGTCAATCACCACGCCGACCATCAGCACGAGGGCGAGCATGGTGACGCTGTTCAACGTAAAGCCGAGGGCCCACATCATGCCGAAAGTGGAAATCACCGAAGCGGGGATCGCGACTGCCGCGATGATGGTCGAGCGCCAGCTGCGCATGAAGGCGAGCACGACGATACAGGCGAGGAAGCTGCCGAGGATCAAGTGCAGGTTGATCTCGTGCAGCGCGGCGTAAATGTAGCGCGATTGATCGCGGATAACTTCGAGCTTCATGTCGGCGGGCAACTGGCGCCGCACGCGCGCGAGATTTTGTTTAACCGCCTCGATAACCGCCACAGTGTTGGCGCCCGACTGACGCAATACCTGTAGTTGCACGGTGGGCACGCCGTTGAGCCGCGCCAGGGAGCGCTGCTCTTTGGTGCCGTCCTCGGCGGAGCCGATGTCGCGGATACGAATCGGCGCGCCATTCACCGTCGCGACGGTCAGATCGTTGAACTCGCGCGGCGCGACGATGCGTCCCATGGTGCGCAGGACTTCTTCCTGAGCGCGGCCGGTGACGTTGCCGCCGGGGATGTCGGTGTTCTGACGCCGGATGGCGTCGCGCACGGCGGTGATTGAAATTTGGTAGGCGGCCAATCGGTCGGCGTCGATCCAGACATTGATCGCCCGGTCCAGATTGCCGACCAGCCGCACCTCGCCGACGCCCGCCGATCGTTCCAACTGAACTTTGACAATTTTGTCGGCGAACTCAGTCAGCTCGCGCAGTGAGCGGTCGCCGGAAACGGCGATGGTCAAAATCGGCGCATCGTCGTTATTGAACTTCGCAATGATCGGCGGATCGATATCGGGCGGCAAACGGTTCAGCACCGTGGCGACGCGATCACGGATGTCCTGAGCGGCGGAATCGATGTCCCGTTTCAAATTGAACGTGGCAATGACGGCCGAGGTGCCTTGACCCGAGATGGAGCGCAGCTCTTCGATGCCTTGCACTGTGTTGACGACTTCTTCGATGGGTTGCGAGACGACTGTCTCGACTTCCTCCGGCGACGCGCCAGGCAGTGTGGTTCGAATAGAAACGTTAGGCAGATCCACGGAGGGAAAGCGATCGACGCCGAGGCGAAAGTAGCTCGCCGTGCCGACGACCACTAAAGCGAGCACGATCATCGAGGCGAAGACCGGCCGGCGTATGCAGATTTCTGCGAGCTTCTGCATTAACGAATCACTTGCACCGGCTGACCGCCGACAAGGTTGCCCGGTTGCACGATGACCGGCTCGCCGACGCTGATGCCGTCCAGGATTTCGACCTGATTATCGAGGCGCCGACCGGTATGCACACGTTTCTCTACCGCGCTATTTTTTGCGACGGTGAGGACTTTTTCTATGCCCGCGAAGGTGACGATGGCGTTCAGCGGCACGGTAACAATGCGCTGGCCGGCTTCGACGAGGATGTCGGCTTTGGCGAAAGAACCGGGGCGAAGATTGCCTCGGAGGTTTGGCACTTCGGCTTCGATCATCAGAGTCCGGTTGTTCTCGGCGATCGAAGGTGAAAGGCGAGCGACCCGGCCTTGGTATTTATTCGGATCGCCCTCCACGGTCAAATCGACGCTTTGACCAATGCGCACCAGTCCGGCTTCTCGTTCGGGGACGGCCAGGCGCAAGCGCAACGGATCGGTGCGCACTAGTGTTACGACGGGTGCGCCGGCCGGCAAATATTGGCCGACGGAAGCCTGGCGTTCGCTGACCGCGCCATCGAAGGGCGAGGTGATTACTGTATCGGCAAGTTGTTGCCGCGCGATTTCGAGCTCCGAGCGGCGTTTCACCATCACCGCCTGGCGGTTGCGCACTTCTTCGATGGCGTCCTGATAGCGCCCCTCGGCCACCGCCAGTTGCGAGACCGCGGTGTCGAGCTCGGCGCGAGCGATAAATTTCCGCTCCCAGAGCTCGACCATTCGGTCATGAGTGAGGTGGGCATCTTTGAGCACCGCCGCCGCCTGGCGCACCGTCGCCGTCTGTTCGATGTCGACTTTTTCGCTGTTTCCCGCAGGCGGCAGTCCCAGGCGAACGCGCGCTTGTTGGAGCGCGGCTTCCGCTTGATCGACCCGTAGCCGATAATCGCTTTGGTCGATACGCGCGATCGCTTGACCTTTGGTCACCCGGCTGCCGAGATCGACGCTGATCTCGCCTAGACGACCGATCACTTTTGTGCCCAGAATAATTTGTTCTTCGGCCGCCAGCGTCCCGCTTGCGCTGACCAATCGCGCGGTCTCTGCTTCCGCCGCTGGAATCACGCGGACTTGACGCACCGGTGTCAAGCTCTCCGGCACAGCGGTGGCGGTTCGATCGCCGCCACAACCAGCGAGGACGGCCGTCGCGATCAACAATATCGCCGCGAGCACGTGCCGCATGATCGACGCTTTAGTTTTTGCGATGGGCATGGTTCTTTGCGCGCTTTCCACGGGCAAATTCTTGCAGGCCCGCTAGGGAAAATTCCGTGATGTGATCCACCAGGGTCGCGATATCTTCGGCGCCGTACATTTGCTCCGGATAAAGACGTTTCAGCACCGTGCGAGCGTGGTGGTAGTAGACGCACTGGCCCATGACGCTGAGCGCTGCCAGGCG
>JBEVIO010000202.1:0-7833 GCA_040510635.1 Binatia bacterium
TATGATCTCGTGCTGCCCAACATGCTTTACGGCAAAACTTTGTTCAGCACCAAGGCGCATGCCAAGATCAAACGGATTAACACCGACAAAGCCAAAAAACTTCCCGGCGTCGTTGCTGTCGTGACCGGAGAAGACGTGCCTTGGACACACGGCGAGTCGGTGAAAGACAAGCCATTTTTGGCGCAAGGCAAAGTGCGTTTTATTGGCGAGCCCGTCGCAGCCGTCGCAGCCGAAGACGAAGATATCGCGCAGGCTGCGGTAAAATTGATCGAGGTCGACTACGTAGATCTGCCCGTATATACGGATCCCGAGGAAGCCTGCAAGCCGGGCTGCATAGAAATTCACGAAGACTTCGCCAAGTACCGAAAAGCTGAATTCGTCGTCCAAGGCGCGCTGCCCAACGTCGCCGAACATTTCAAGCTGCGCACCGGCAACGTCGAGCAAGGCTTCCAGGAATCCGACCTCGTGCTCGAAGAAAGATATTTCGTGCCGATTATTCAGCACGCGGCCATGGAGCCGCATTCGGCGCACGCGCAGTTCGACAAAGAATCGGGACGATTGACGATTTGGGTTGCCAACGACGCGCCGTTCCGCGCCCTGCATGAAATTACCGAAGCCTTGGGCATGCCCAAGGAAAAGATCCGTTTCATCAATCCGTTGCAGGGCGGCGGCTTCGGCTCCAAGGGCGGCTTGAAAGTCGAACCGATCGCGGTGGCCCTGGCTTTTCATACCAACGGCCGCCCTGTGCGTGTAAAGTTCAATCGCGAAGAAACTTTTATTTCGACGCTGACGCGCCATGAGGCCGTGGTCTATTCAAAAAGCGGTGTAAAAAAAGACGGCACGCTGATGGCGCGCGAGATGACGATCTACTGGGGCGCCGGTGCTTATGCCGAAAAGAGCCCGACGGTTTGTATTCGCGGCAGCCTGCCGGCGCCGGGGCCCTATCGCATTCCGCACGTGAAAGTTGACGGCTATGCCGTTTACACGAACAAGCCGGTTGCCGGTTCTTATCGAGGTTACGGCATTCCTCAAGGAGCCTGGGCTGGTGAACAACAAATGGACGAGATCGCCAAACGGTTAGGCATGGACCCCGTCGACATTCGCATGAAAAATATTTTTGTCGAAGGGGACATTTCATACTGGGGCGAGCAACTCCACGCCGTCGGTCTCAAAGAAACCTTGGTAAAAGCGACTGAAGCAATCGATTGGGGCAAGAAACCGTCGAACGTCAGGCCGGGGGTAAAAATCGGCAAAGGTTTCGCGTGTATCCAGAAACCGACCCGGTCACCGACCACATCTGCTGCCGGTGTCGTCGTCAACGCTAAAGGCGAAGTCACGGTGCTGGCCGGAACGGTGGAAATCGGCCAGGGCTGCAACACGATTCTTTCGCAAGTCGCCGCCGAGGAACTCAAAGTGCCGATGGAAAAAGTGCGCATGCATCAGCTCGACACCGACGTGATTCCATTCGACGCGTCGACGACCTCGAGCCGCAGCACCTATCACATGGGCAACGCGGTGCGCCGCGCCTCGATTCACGCGCGCGAGCAGATCATGGAAGCGGCGAGCCCGATGCTCGAAGCCGGGGTCAAAGATCTCGACTATGCCGACGGCAAAGTTTTCTTGAAAGACCAGCCGCAGCAGGCTCTGCCAATCGGCGAAGTCGTGCGGCGCAAGCTCGGCATTAACGGCGAAGTGCGCGGCGACGGCTCCTACACCTACGAAATCGGCAAAGACCTGGATCTCGAGACCGGTCACAGCGATCATGCATCGGCTTTTTATATGTACGCCACGCAAGCAGCCGAAGTCGCCGTCGATGAGGATAGCGGGCGCGTGCGCGTGTTGCGCATGTCCGCGGCCCACGACGTCGGCAAGGCGATCAACCCGCTCAATTGTGTGGCGCAAATCGAAGGCGGCGTGGTGATGGGCATTGGCTCGGCGTTGCATGAAGAGATGGTCATCGATAAAACCGGCAAAGTGCGTAATCCGTCTTTTCTCGATTACCATCTGGCGACTTCGTTGGATATTCCGGAGCTGATCTCGATCGTCGTCGAATGCGCCGAGCCCGAAGGCCCCTACGGCGCCAAAGGCTTGGGCGAGCCCGGCCTTGCGCCGACCCCCGCAGCGATCGGTAACGCGGTCGCGGACGCCACCGGCGTGCGCGTCTACGATCTGCCGCTCAAGCCGGAAAACGTTTTTTGGGCGCTGCTGAAGAGCAAGAAAAAGAGCGCAGCCTAATTCAATTATCTCGAATTCCCGTAATTTTTCGTCTAACATGCACCAGCCCACCGAGCAAAACACAAGCTCGGCCGATGGGTGTTTATTCGATGGAGGTCGAAATAATGCGGGATCGTCAAATTTCTGCCTTAGCGTTCGTAATTTTCATCGTATTGGTATTACTCTCCTCGCTTCCAGCAATCGCTGGCGAGCCTGCCGCACGCGGGATTCAAACCATCCCCGGCATGCCGCCGGTCGTCGACCCGAATAATCTCTACAGCGAGACGCGTTCCGACAAACTCAGCCCGGTCGTCGCTAATCACCTGTCGCGCGTTTATGTTCCTAATCGTAGCTCCAACGACGTTTGGGTCATCGATCCCGCTACTCTCAAAGTCATCAATAAATTCAAAGTCGGCATCCACCCGCAGCACGTCGTGCCGTCGTGGGATTTAAAAACTCTCTGGGTCAACAACAACGCAGAAGGTCGTCATGACGGCAGCGTCACGCCGATCGATCCGCTGACCGGCAAGCCTGGGAAAAACATCCCCGTCGACGATCCTTACAACATGTATTTTACTCCGGATGGATCGGCGGCGATCATCGTTGCCGAAGCGCGCAAGCGGCTCGACTTTCGTGATCCGCAGACCATGGCGATGAAATACTCGATCGACACGCCAAGCTGTCCCGGCGTCAATCACGCCGATTTTTCCATCGATGGGCGCTACGCCATTTTTACCTGCGAATACGGCGGCGCTTTGGCTAAAGTCGACCTCGTCGCCAAGAAAGTACTCGGCTATTTGAAACTCTCCAAAGGCGGCATGCCCCAGGACGTGCGCATCTCGCCCGACGGCAAAGTTTTTTATGTCGCCGATATGAAGGCTGACGGGGTTTTCGTCGTCGATGGCGACAAGTTGACGGAGATCGGCCATATCAAAACCGGCATCGGCACGCACGGTTTGTATCCGAGCCGAGACGGCACGAAGCTCTACGTCGCCAACCGCGGTGTCGCCCGCGTTTACGGCCCGCCGAAGGGCAAAGGCAGTGTCAGCGTGATCGACTTCGCGACGCAAAAAGTGGAAGCGACGTGGCCGATCCCCGGCGGCGGCAGCCCGGACATGGGCAATATCAGCATCGACGGCAAACAGCTTTGGCTCTCCGGCCGCTACGACAACTCGGTTTACGTTATCGACACGACCAACGGCAACGTTAAAAGTATTCCCGTTAAAACCGAACCGCACGGCCTCACTGTCTGGCCGCAACCGGGGCGGTACTCCCTTGGCCACACCGGCAACTTGCGCTGAGCCTGCCGATTCCAGTAAGAGATCGTTTCAGCAGTTCAAGCAGTTCAGCGTTTAATCGGGTTGCGGCTTGCACTGGCTAAACGACTCAAACCTGAAGGAGGTGCGATGCTTAGACTCGTAATCGTCCTATTCTCTTTAGTGGCAACTTTCACACCTCGGTCGGCGTACACCGCCACAGCGGATGAGAATTTCTATCGCGGCAAAACCATCCGCATCATCGTTGGCTTTGCCGCTGGTGGCGGCTTCGATGCGTACGCGCGCGTCATCGCCCGTCACATGGGGCGCCACGTACCGGGCAACCCTGCGATCATTGTCGACAACATGACCGGCGCGGGCAGCCGGGTGGCGGCCAATTCTCTTTTCAAGGCGACGCCGGACGGTTTGGTCATCGGCAACTTTATCGGCTCGCTCGTCTTGCAGCAGATCATGGGCGATAAAGGAATCGAGTT
Organism: Binatia bacterium; assembly: GCA_040510635.1. Lineage (GTDB taxonomy): Bacteria > Desulfobacterota > Binatia > UBA9968 > UBA9968 > DP-20. Next base: position 3,965 of record JBEVIO010000202.1, read on the forward strand.
CGACGCGCGCAAATTTGAATGGCTCGGCGCGCCGGTGCAGGACGAGACCGTCTGCGCGCTGACCAAAGCCAGCGGCATCAATTCCTTGGACGACTGGTTCGCCGGCAAAAAACCGGTGAAGCTCGGCGGCGAAGCCCCGGGCGCGAACGATTCCGACGTGCCGCGCATCTTGAAAGCCGCGCTCGGTTTGCCGGTGCAATTGATCGAAGGGTTCAAAGGAACTTCGAATATTCGCGTCGCCGCCGAAGCCGGTGAAATCGACGGCGGCTGCTGGACCTGGGCGTCGATCCGAACCACATGGGCGAATGGCCTCGAATCCGGCATGGTCAAAGCCATCATTCAGGTCAACGCGAAGAAAGCCGAAGATATTCCCAACGTCCCCAATGCCATCGATTTCGCCAAGACGCCGGACGCGCGCACATTGATCGAGGCAGGCATCCACGCGCCATCGGCGATACTGCGCGCCTATGCCTTGCCGCCGGGCGTGCCAAAAAGCCGCGTTGATATTTTACGCAATGGCTTCAACGCCACGATGAAAGATCCGGAGCTGCTCGCCGAGATGAAAAAATCGAAGCTCGAAATCAATCCTCTGACCGGCAGTGAAATGGATGGTGTCGTCAAAACCTTATTTAAGATGGACGCGAATAGCGTCGCTAAAATTCGCGAGGTGTTGGTGCCGAAGAATTAAGGTTCGTCAATTTGCGACAATGCGATCCAAGCACAGAACGGACCGACGGCCATGAGCGGGCGCTGGAACTGAATCAATCTGTCTTAAGCGTGCTCGCAAGAAGACATATATCCGAGGCAAACGATGGCAAAAGAATTTACGATTGAGGACTTGCGGGTCCTGGCGAATCTTGCCGGCTTGACGCTTTCCGACGATGATTTGCAACGGCTGCTGCCCGGCGTCAAACGGGCTCAACAACAGGTCGCTGTGCTGCGCGCCATCATCGCGCCGGGAGATGAGCCGGCCGGAGTCTTTATCGCATCGGACGGCGATCGAAAATGAGTACCGTCGTAAAATCCAATGACCTTTGTTATTTGGCCATCGCCGAAGCATCCGCCGGTCTGCGCCGCAAGGATTATTCACCGGTGGATCTCACCGAAGCCTGCCTTGAACGCATCGAAGCGCTCGACGGCAAGCTGCATAGCTTCATCACCATCACCGCTGAGCGCGCGCGTGCCCAGGCGCGCCAAGCGGAACAAGAATTTGCATCGGGCAAAGGGCGAGGACCGCTGCATGGCATTCCAATCGCGCTCAAAGATCTCTACATGACGAAGGGCATCCGCACGACTTGCCATTCGGCCGTGCTGGAGAAATGGGTTCCCGATTACGATGCGACGGCGGTTTTAAAACTCGATGAGGCTGGCACGATCCTACTCGGCAAACTTGGCATGCACGAATTCGCTTTTGGCGGCCCGTCGGTCGACGCGCCTTTTCCCGCGGTGCGCAATCCGTGGAATCTTGCACACATTCCCGGCGGTTCGAGCAGCGGCTCCGGCGCCGCGCTCGCTGCGGGATTTTGTTACGGCGCGCTCGGCTCCGACACCGGCGGCTCGATTCGTACCCCGTCGGCCCACTGTGGCATTGTCGGCCTCAAGCCAACCTACGGCCGGGTCAGCCGTTACGGCATCGTACCGCTGAGCTGGTCGCTGGACCACGCCGGACCGATGGCGCGAAGCGTTGAGGATTGCGCGCTATTGCTTCAGACGATCGCGGGCTACGACGCCAAGGACGCAGCGTCGGCAAATGTCCCCGTGCCCGATTTCGGAACTGGACTTCGAGAGGGGATTAAGGGTTTGCGCGTCGGCGTGCCCCGCGCCGGCTGGTTCAACGAGAATTTGGGCGTCGATGCCGCGACGGAAACAGTTTTCAATCAGGCTCTGGAAGTCTTGAAAAATCTCGGCGCGCTTATCGTCGAGCTCGATGGCAAGCCCTTCTCCATAGCACGCAAAGCTAATCAAACGATTTTAGTCGCTGAAGCCTACGCGTATCACGAAAAAACCTACCAAGAGACGCCAATGAAATTCGGCAGCACGGTAAGACGCCGAATACTCGAAGGCGCTTTCCTTAGTGCGGCGGACTACTTGACGGCCCAGCGCGCTCGATCGGCATTGAATGAACAGATTCGCGCCAACTTTAAGCGCGTCGACGTCTTCGCAGTTCCGACTGCGCCCCGCCCGCCCGACACGTTCGAAGGCATGGATCCGAACGAGCAAAATCTCCGTCCGAGCTTCACGAATCCATTCAATTTAACCGGCCTGCCTGCGATCTCGGTCCCATGCGGCTTCACACCGGACAATCTGCCAGTCGGATTACAGATCGCGGCACCGCCTTTCGAGGAATCCACTGCGCTACGAGTCGCTTATGCTTACGAACAGGCGACTCCCTGGGATGAACGAAGACCGGCGCTTTGATCGAACCACTCCGACTCGCTTCAAACTGTAAACTCGAGTTATTGCTGCTTTGCGCCGATCAGCAATTGCAGCGCTTGACGATCACCCGAGCGCCAAGATATAGCTTTCTGCACGTTCAGGGACCCGCCAATGCCTCAGCTGATTTTGCTTACCGGAACAATCATCGCGGCGTCGATCGGTTTTGCTTTGGTCGCGCTGATTCTGCGCAACACGATCAGAAAGTCGCGGGCGCTGGACAATTCATCAGAAATTCAAACCGTAGATTTCACAGACGTAGATCCGAATTGGGCAGCCAAGGATTTAGCAGTCCGCGGATACGACACCCCAGAACTGTGGCGAGAGGATATGCTGACGCGTCACCGCGGGCGGTCGGCTGAAAAACGACTGCACTAAGCTAACTATTGTCCCCTCTTCTCGAATACTCGAAAGTACATTTCCGTAAGGCTCGGTTCGGTCGTGCGCGCCGCAGCCAGTTCAGTTTGAATTGATGCATCGAGTCTCAGGCGCGCTTCGGTCGCGAGCCGGAGCACTTCCCGTTCATCGACCTTTGCCAGGCGACCGTCCTGGACAACGACTTCGCCGTTGACAATCACCGAATCCACCGAGCTTCCGTTCTCGCAGAACACTAACTGACTCATAATGTCGTTTAGCGGCGTGAAGGCCGCAGTATCTCGGCGTAGCAAGACAATATCAGCGAGCTTACCCGGCGCAATTCTGCCGGCGTTGATGCCGAAGGCACGGGCGCCGTTGCGTGTGGCCATGGCGAGCGCCTGCGGCGGCGTGACCCAATCGTTAAAATCCGTCCCCGCTTGATTGTGAATCAGCGCCGCCAAACGAACTGCATCGAACATGTTCTGTCCGTCGTTCGATGCCGAACCGTCGGTACCTAATCCGACGTTCACGCCCGCAGCAAGCCATTCCTTGACCGGCGCGAGGCCGCTGCCAATGCGCAGATTGCTCGCCGGATTGTGCACCGGTGTCATGCCGCGCCTGGCAAAAAGCTCAATGTCATTTTCTTCAATCCAGATCGAATGCGCCAACGAAAGATTCGCCTGTAGCACGCCGAGCGAATCCAAATGCTTGAGCAACGATGTGCGATAAATTTGCTGTCCCATCACCGCCTGAGCCTTGGTTTCAGCGAGATGGATGTGCATCGGCAAATTCTTTCGCCACGCCAACTCGGCGGATTGAGCTAGAAGCGCGTCCGTGCAGCGCTGCACTGCCGACGGGCCGGGACAAGCGGTAGTCAATTTTTCGGGCGCGTGAAACGTTTCGATAAACCCTTCGCAGTCATGGATCCAGGCCTCCGCCGCCTTCGCCTCGCTCGCGCTCATGCGCTTGATCTCGTCAGTTGCCCGCGTCGCGCCATCGCCGAGCGGGATCGTCTCTTCGTAATTCTTGTCCGACAAGGTAAGCGCGACGACGTGGCGCAGACCGAGATCGCGCATCGC
>JBEVIO010000203.1:0-7779 GCA_040510635.1 Binatia bacterium
CCTGCTTGGCGCCGGACGCAAAAAAAATCTCGCTTTTCTTTCCGGACCGACGTTTGCTCTCGAGGTCGCCAGAATGCTTCCCGCGGCGGTAACCGTCGCCGCCGCCGATGAAAGCATCGCCAAATCCATCCAACAGATTCTCAGCACCCAAAATTTCCGAGTCTATACGTCGGCCGACGTGATCGGCGTTCAGATTGGCGGCGTAGTGAAAAACGTGATCGCGATTGCCGCCGGTATCAGCGACGGTTTGAGCCTGGGCCAGAACGCGCGCGCGGCATTAATTACCCGCGGTCTCGCCGAGATGACCCGCTTAGCCGTGCGCATGGAGGCCGACCCTTTGACGCTTGCCGGGCTGCCGGGTCTGGGTGATTTGATTCTCACCTGCGCGGGTGATTTGAGCCGCAATCGAGCTGTTGGATTGCAGATCGCGCGCGGCAGAAGCTTGCACGAGATTACCGCATCGACCCGGACTGTAGCCGAGGGTGTGCGCAATACGCGTTCGCTGTGCGCTTTGGCGGAGCGGCTTGGCGTCGATATGCCGATCGTCGGGCAAATGTATCAGGTGCTCTATGCCGGCAAGGAGCCAGCCGACGCGGTGCGTGATCTCATGCTGCGCTCGCTCAAGCCGGAGGCCGGCTAAAATTGACAACAATAAGTGGGTATGATTTTAATAAACACTTGGCCCTTTAAAAGGCCCGAGGGAGTCTTCTTTTTATGAAACGAACTTATCAGCCCAGCAACATTAAGAGAAAGCGAACGCATGGATTTCTCGCTCGCATGGCAACGCCCGGTGGCCGCAATGTGCTCAGGCGGCGCCGCGCTAAGGGACGAAAGCGATTGACGGTGACCGTGCCGCCGAAACGCGCGCGGACTTGATCGCGCCCGAGCGCATGTCGCTCGCAGGCTCGCAGCAGTTCCCGAAAACGGCCCGCTTAAGGAAACGAGCCGAGTTCCTAAAGCTGTCGCGGACCGGCGTTAAAATCCAGACGGCCAATTTCGTGATCATCACCCGGGCCAATGACGGGCCAGAGAATCGATTAGGGATAACGGTCAGCGGCAAGGTCGGCAACTCGGTGACGCGGAATCGCATCAAGCGGCGGATTCGCGAATACTTTCGACGCCACCGCGCCGAGTTGCCGCCGGCAACCGATATCCTCGTCATCGCGCGCAAAAGCGCCGCCGCCGGGGCTAACATCGTCGCGGACGAACTGCAACGGGCTCTGGTGGGTCAAGGCAAACGGCGCAAATAGTGAATCGGATGGCGCGTACAGTTTTGGCCTGGCTCATTTTCAGTTATCGCAAAGCGCTCTCGCCGTTCTTGCCGCCAGCGTGCCGCTTCTACCCAAGTTGCTCGGCTTACACGGAACAAGCCATTCGCCGATACGGAATCCGCAAAGGAGTTGCCAGCGGAATTGGCCGAATCCTGCGTTGTCATCCCTGGCATCCGGGCGGATACGACCCAGTGAAGTAAATTTTGCATGGATAAACGCGCACTCATCGGCATCGCTCTCTCGATACTCGTGCTGATTGTGTATCAACAATTGGTGACGCACTTTTACGGCCCGCCACCCTCCGCTCCAATTCCCGAAACGGAGACGAGTCAGCCGGAAAAAACCGTGCCGGCGGCGCCAAGCGCCGCCGCGCCGTTAGCCGTACTGCCGGGTGCTACCCCGGCAGCGCTTTCTCCAGCCAAATCGGCCAAAGAAATTACGGTCGAAACGGACAACTACATCGGCGTTTTTACGACTCAGGGGGCGAGGATCAAGAGCTTTAAATTCAAAAAATATCGCAGCTCAGTCGACGAGCACAGCCCGCCATTTGAGATTGTTCGCGCGGCGCCCGGCGTGCCCTTACCGCTGGGTGTTCACTGGCAAGCGCCGACGCCATTCGAAGACAGCGAGATCGTTTATTCGGTGCAAGGAAACGATCTCAAGCTGAGTGGCGACGGCAAAGGGAGCTTGGTTTTCCAGGGACAAAATGGCAACGGCGCGGTCATCACAAAATCTTTCGCTTTCTCAGGCTCGTCTTATCCGATTCAGTTCGAAGTTTCTGTGAAAACTGCGGACGGAACGGCGCCGGCCCCGGAAATTTTACTTACAGATCAGAGCGATCCGGTGCCGAATCACGATGCTCCATTTGAGGGATTCATCGCCCTGGTCGATGGCAAAATCAAAAGAGAACTACCGGCCGACGCCGCAAAGGGACACGAGTTTACCGGCGATATCTCCTGGGCCGGGTTTGGCCACACCTACTTTCTCTTCGCGTTGCTCCCCGAGAACGGTGCCGGGCACAAAGTCTCGGTGCGACAGGTCGGCGCCGCTCTGGTAAGCGCGCTCGGCGGGCCAAGCGCGCGCGAGCGATACACGATCTTCATCGGCCCGAAAGAAATTAATATATTAGAATCGGTCGGCAAAGGCATCGAACGCGCGATCGACTTCGGCTACTTCGGCTTTATCTCGAAGCCCCTGTTATATGTCCTGCATTTTTTCAATCGCTTCACGGGGAGTTACGGCCTCGACATCATCATCCTGACGGTGCTGATTAAACTTCTGCTGGCGCCGTTAACGCATAAGAGCTTCGTGTCGATGAAGCAAATGCAAAAGCTGCAACCCCAGATGGAGCGGTTGAAAGAGCGCTACGCCGACGACAAGGAAAAGCTCAATAAAGAGATTATGGAGCTCTACAAGCGCAACGGCGTCAATCCGCTCGGCGGTTGTCTGCCGATGGTGCTGCAGTTTCCGGTCTTTATCGGGCTGTACAACGCTTTGAGCACGCCTATCGAATTACGCCATGCGCAGTTTTTGTGGATCAAAGATCTTTCGCGGCCCGATTGGCAGTCGTTGCCTTTTGCAGTCCCCCCTTGGTGGCCTTCTGCTTTGCCTTCGGGTATTCCAGTGCTGACAATTCTCATGGGCGCCAGCATGTTTTTGCAACAATGGATGACGCCGACTGCGGGGGATCCAAATCAGCGTAGAATGATGATGCTGATGCCTTTGATGTTTACGTTCATGTTCGTGTCTTTCCCGGCAGGATTAACTGTTTATTGGCTGGTCAATAATGTTCTCACCATTGTTCAGCAGTATTGGATCAATCGCAGTGTGAAATAAGGTTTGACTTATGGATTTCGTGGAAACCGAGGGTGACACCATAGACGCGGCGATAGAAAGCGCACTCAAGTTACTCGGTGTCGGACGCGATAAGATCACGGTCGATATTATTTCCGAAGGACGCAAGGGGATACTAGGCTTCGGCGCGCAAAAAGCGCGCGTTCGCGCCGAACTGAGAAAATCGCCGCTCGAGCATAAAATCACTGCCGAGCCGCCGCCAGCCGGCGGCGAGCCGGCCGCAGCGCCGATCGATAACTCTGCAGTATCAGAAAAGGCTCAAGCCGCTTTACGGGACATCTTAAATCTCATGGGGGTGAAAGCGACGGTGACGCAGAGCGCTTCGGCCAACGGCGAAGAAACCATTCTCGAGATCCGCGCCGATGACAGCGGCTTACTGATCGGACGCAAAGGCCAGACACTCGAAGCGCTGCAATATCTCGTCAGCCGGATCGCCGGCGAACGCTTCGCGGGCGACGGGCCGCACATCGTCATCGATATCGAAAAATATCGCGAACGGCGGCGCAAAACCCTTGAAGATATGGCACTGCGCCTCGGCGAAAAAGCCAAACGGCAGAGAAAGACGGTCACCGTGGATGCGCTCAGCGCGGCCGACCGTCGGATCGTTCATGCCGCCTTGCAAGACGACCCTTGGCTCTCGACCCGCAGCCTTGGCCAAGGCTCCTATCGGCGTCTTTTGATTATTCCCGAAGGAGACCGCCGGAAAAAGGAAGGCGAACCAGCGCAAGCCGAAAAACCTGCGGCGCCGTCCCTATCGAGCCCCGGCAAAACTACGGCGACTGCGGAATCCGAGGACGACGAGTAGGATGATCAACAAGCGCCGGGCCGCCCGTTTCAGTTTATTGACCCGCCGCCGTTGCTTCTCTATAGTGGACACGTGATACAACGCCGTAAAACCAGACCCATCCAGCTCGGCAAAGTCAAAGTCGGCGGCGACGCGCCGATCACCGTGCAGTCGATGACCAAGACCGACACGCGCGACGTGCGCGCGACGGTGCAGCAAATATGGGATCTCGAGGCGGCGGGCTGCGAAATCATTCGCTGCGCCGTGCCGGTGCGCGAAGCTGCGCTGCAGTTAGGCGATATAAAAAAGAGAATCCGCATCCCGTTGGTCGCCGACATTCACTTCAACTATAAGCTTGCGCTGATCGCGATCGAGCAGGGAGTCGACGGCTTGCGTCTCAATCCGGGCAACATCGGCGCGCGCAAATACGTCGAAGAGGTGGTGCGTGCCGCCTCCGAGCGCAAGATCCCGATTCGCATCGGCGTCAACGCCGGCTCGCTGGAAAAAGATTTGCTGCAAAAATACGACGGACCGACCGCTGCAGGCATGGTCGAAAGCGGTCTGCGTCATATCCATATCCTCGAAGACGTCGGCTATAACGAAATCAAGATCTCGCTCAAAGCCTCCGATCCGCTGATGATGATCGAAGCCTATCGCAGGCTCGCCGACCAGGTCGAGTATCCGTTCCATCTGGGTGTCACCGAGGCGGGCACGCCGTCGATCGGCACGATCAAATCCGCCGTCGGTTTGGGGACCCTGCTCGCCGAGGGTATCGGCGACACGATTCGGGTTTCGCTGGCCGCCGATCCGGTGGAAGAAGTGCGCGTCGGGAGGGAAATCCTCAAATCGCTCGGGCTCAAAAAGGAAGGCTTGACCTTCGTGGCCTGTCCGTCTTGCGGCCGCGCCGACGTGGATCTCGTCGGGCTGGCCAAAACCGTCGAAGAAAGAATGCTGCCTTACAGTAATCTCGACATTCACGTAGCGGTGATGGGGTGCGAAGTGAATGGCCCCGGTGAAGCGCGCGCGGCCGATCTTGGCGTAGCGGGCGGCAAGGGGATCGGCCTGATCTTTAAGCGCGGCGAAATCATCCGCAAGGTCCCCGAAGCGCAAATCGTCGACGCTTTGATGGAAGAGGTCGAAAAATTCGCCGCCGAAAAGAAAGTGGAGCGAGCGGCGGCGGCGGACGCCTGATTGCTCTTTTCCCTTTTCCAATTAGCTCGATATCGCACAGCGGCGCCGCGGCCGAGGAACCGGGCACGAAGAGCACCAAGGCCAAACTTCTTTTATCCAAAACCTTCGCGTTTTTCGTGCGTTTCGTGGTAAACACTGACTTCATTGACGAAGCGCAGCGCTAGGAACCGGCGCTAAAAAAACTGCGCAAGCCGCAGTCAATCTTACGAATCGCCAGACAAAGTTATGCTTTGGAGCAAAATCCTTATACCCACGCTCAAGGAAGATCCGGCTGACGCCGAAGTCGTCAGCCACAAGCTCCTGGTCCGCGCCGGTTTCATTCGGCAAGTGAGCCGCGGCGTCTACGATTACTTTCCTTTGGCGCTGCGCGTCATTCGCAAGATCGAGCAAATTGTCCGAGAGGAAATGAATCGGGCGGGCGCCCAGGAGCTGCTCATGCCGATCACGGCACCGGCGGAACTTTGGCAGGAGAGCGGCCGATGGGAGATGTACGGCAAAGAGCTCTTGCGTTTCAAGGATCGCAATGAGCGCGACTTCTGTCTCGGTCCGACCCACGAAGAAATTGTCACCGATTTGGTGCGCCGTTCCGTGCGCTCCTATCGCGAGCTGCCGTTCAATCTTTTTCAGATTCAAACAAAATTTCGCGACGAACCACGGCCTCGCTTCGGCTTGATGCGCGGTCGCGAATTCATCATGAAGGACGCTTACAGTTTTCATACGGATGTCGAAGACTGCCGCCGGGAATACGACAACATGTACCAAACCTATAAGCGGATCTTCAGCCGGTGCGGTTTGCGCTTTCGCCCTGTTGAAGCGGACACCGGCACGATCGGAGGAAGTCAATCCCATGAATTTCAAGTGCTCGCGGAGTCCGGCGAAGACGCCATCGTAAGCTGCAATACCTGCGATTATGCCGCCAACATGGAAAAAGCGGAAGTCAAAACCGCTCGCCCCACCGGGCGCGACATCGCCGAAGTGTCGCCCAAGCTCGAAAAAGTTTCCACGCCGGGAAAGAAAAGCGTCGCCGAAGTCGCCGAGTATCTCAAGCTACCGAGCGAAAAATTTATCAAGACGCTGGTCTACCGGACCGATAGCGGCGAGTTCGTCGCCGTTCTCGCGCGCGGCGACCACGAGGTCAACGAGCTCAAGCTCAAAACGGTTTTAGGCTGCCGCGAGATTGCTTTGGCGGATGAAGCTTCAGTCGCCTCGGCCATCGGCGTGGCGCCGGGATTTCTCGGGCCGATCGGCTTAAAGCTCCGCGTCCTGGCCGACCTCTCGGTGCACGGTATGCGCGCGGCGGTCACCGGCGCCAACGAGCCCAACGCCCACTTCATCAACGTCGATCAGGAGCGTGACTTTACGCCGACGGTGTTCGCGGATCTGAGACTCGCGATCGCCGGCGATCCTTGCCCACGCTGTGAGCACGGCCGGCTCGAAGCGCATCGCGGCATCGAAGTCGGCCAAGTATTTTATCTCGGCACAAAATACAGCGTCGCTATGGGCGCTACCTATCTCGACGCCGAGGGACGCGAACGGCCGATCGAGATGGGCTGCTACGGCATTGGCGTGAGCCGCCTAGTTGCCGCCGCCATCGAGCAAAATCACGACGCGAACGGCATCATCTGGCCGTTTTCCGTCGCGCCATTTCAAGTCTTGCTGTTGCCGATCAATTACAAAGACCAGTCGATTCGCGAAGCCACTGACAACCTCTACGGCGAGCTGCAAAAGCACGGTGTGGAAGTTTTGCTCGACGACCGTGACGAGCGCCCCGGCGTGAAGTTCAAGGACGCCGACTTGGTCGGTATTCCCTTGCGCGTCACCATCGGCGCCAAAGGTCTGGAAAAGGGTTGTTTTGAGCTGCGCCTGCGCCGCGATGGCAAGACCGAAGAGGTGCCGGTCGCCGACGGCGCAACAAAAATTCGCGCGATCGTCGACCAGGCGCTGCAGGCGTAAAACATGGCTTCCAAGCTCGAGCTGGTTCGTCGACACGGGTCCATGCGCGAGCGATTGATCGTTGCCCTCGACGTTGACAATCTCGAACAAGCGGAAGAATTGGTCCGCCTGCTTGCCCGCGAAGTCGGCATGTTCAAGATCGGCAAGCAGCTCTTTACCCATGCCGGGCCGCAGGCGGTGCGTTTGATTCAGCATCTCGGCGGCGAGATTTTTCTCGACTTGAAATTTCACGACATTCCCAACACGGTCGCCAAAGCGGCCATCGAGGCAACCCGACTGGGCGTCAAGATGTTTAACGTCCATGCCTCGGGCAGTCTTGAGATGATGCGCACCACAGCCAAGGACGTGGAGCGCGTCTGTGGCCGGACAAAGCTGCGCCGGCCGATCATGCTGGCGGTGACGGTGTTGACGAGTCTGGGCCAAGACGATTTGCAACGCGTCGGGGTGGAACACAAAGTCGCGGATCAGGTCGTGCGCCTGGCGCTTTTGACTAAAGAGGCAGGGATGGACGGCGTGGTCGCGTCGCCGCACGAAGTTGCTGATATTCGCGCCGCCTGCGGCCGTCGTTTCGTGATCGTGACGCCGGGTATCCGGCCGGCCGAAGCCAACCGCAATGATCAGCAGCGGGTGATGACGCCGTCCCAAGCGATCCGGGCCGGCGTCGATTATATCGTCGTCGGCCGGCCGATCCTCGAAGCCAAAGATCCAGTCGGCGCTGCGCGCGCG
>JBEVIO010000204.1:0-3518 GCA_040510635.1 Binatia bacterium
CGCCGCGCTGCGCCGCGTCCAGACCCGAGTGCGCCGGCAATTGTCCAAAGACTACGACGAGGAGAAGGTCGAAAAGTTTATCGAGGCGATGCCCGAGCGCTATTTCCTGTCGATCCCCGAAGACGATATCGCCGAGCATTTCGAGCTGATGGATAGTTTTCGCGGTAAGAGAGCGGAGTTGTCGGTGCAGCACTTTCCCGAGCGTGACTGCAGCTCCGTGGTCGTTTGCAGCCAGGATCGTCCAGGATTATTCGCGTCGATTACCGGCGTTTTCACCGCGCTTAACTTCGACATTCTCAATGCGCGGATTTTTACCGCCAACGACGGTCGGATTCTCGACGTGTTTCGCATTTCTCATCACGGCCGGCCCGAAGTTGTCATGGCCGAGCAGAAATGGGTTAAATTTCGCGCGGTTCTGGATGGCGTGTTAGACGGTAAAATCGATATCGCCCACCTGGTGGCATCGTTTAAGCCTTCGCTGCTGTTTCAGAAAAGGGCGCCGAAAGTCTCCACCGCAATCAATATCGACAACGAGGCTTCGGACGATTTTACCATCGTCGAGGTTTTTACCGAGGACCGGATCGGCGTTCTTTTCACCATCACCTACGGCCTGCACCGGCTTGGATTGTCGATTCACGTCGCGAAAATTTCCACCAACGTGGATCAGGTGGCTGATGTCTTTTATGTCACCGATCACACCGGCGGGAAAGTCGTCGAGCCGGAGCAGGTCGAAACCGTGCGCAAATTTCTCCATCAGAATCTCGCGCCCCAAAATGACACAAGCGAAAGATTTGCTGAGCCCGCCAGTTGACGCCTTTCTGGCGATGGCGGCCGTGGAAAAAGGTCTGGCGAAAAATACCATCGAGGCTTACGGTCGTGACTTAGCCAAATTCGTGGGCTATCTGGAATCCCAGCGGATAACTTCGTGGAGCGAGGTCGATTCGATGCGGATTCGCGCTTTCATCATTTCTCTTCGCGCCGCCGGTCTCGGTCCGAAAAGCATCGCTCGTCACGCGGTGAGCGTGAGGCGGCTGTTTTTGTTTCTCGAAAGCGAAGGGCAGGTCAAAGATAGTTCTATGCCCAACGTGTTGTTGCCGGCAGCGTCACGAAAGCTGCCGCAGACATTATCGGGCGACGACATCCGCCAGCTGCTGGCTGAGCCCGATGCATCACGGTCGCTCGGCGCGCGCGATCAAGCCATGTTGGAGCTCTTGTATGCGACCGGCTTGCGGGTATCGGAACTCGTCGCCCTTGAGACTCGACACATTAGTTTTCAGGGCGATTATCTGACAATCAAAGGGAAGGGGGCTAAAGTCAGGGCCGTGCCTTTCGGCAAATGGGCGCGGGAAAAGCTGACGCGGTATATCAACGAGGTCAGGCCACGGCTCTTGAAGGGCGTCTTCAGTCAGTTCGTATTTACCAATCGTTCGGGAAAACGCTTGAGCCGGCAAGGCTTCTGGAAGCTTATACGCCGCTATGCGTTGACCGCGGGGATCGATAAGCGCGTGACGCCGCATACCTTGCGCCACTCTTTTGCAACCCACCTGCTCGAAGGGGGCGCGGATTTAAGATCAGTACAGGCGATGTTGGGCCACGCCGATATTTCCACGACGCAAATCTATACTCACGTCGACGGCGCGCGTCTTAAAAAAATACACCGCGAACATCATCCGAGAGAGCGAAGCGGCACAAAGAAAAAGGTTAATGGAGTGACGGAATAACGGGTGTCGGCAGAGGCGCTGAGTTACCATTATTGCAACTCTTTAGTACTCCATCGCTTCAATGCTTCTTTCTCGGCTTGTCTTTTCCTCGGCCTTGCCGTATGCATATGAGAGTAGTTCTCCCGCGGGACCGTATTGGAAGAAACAATCCGTCAAATCGCAATTTGGGCGCTTCCTGTTTTGGTCGCAGTCGTGTTTCATGAAGTCGCCCACGGTTGGGTGGCATACCGGCTCGGTGATTCGACCGCTGCGCGACTTGGCCGATTGACGCTCAATCCTTTTGCTCATGTCGATCTATTTGGCACGATTCTGTTGCCGCTGATGTTGATCGTTACCCACGCGCCGTTTGTGTTCGGTTACGCCAAACCGGTGCCGGTTAACTTTCTCAATTTACGCAATCCCAAACGCGATATGATTTGGGTTGCCGCGGCTGGACCGGCAATGAACCTGGCGCTGGCGTTTGTTTGCACGGTGATTTGGAAGTCGCTTGCGCCGATGCTCGAAGCGCGGCCGGACCCAGCAGCCGGTTCGGCGGCCGACAACTACAGCGCGGCGATCGTGTTGATGGCTCAGAGCGGGATTTTGATCAACGTCGCGTTGGCGGTGTTCAATATGTTGCCGTTACCGCCGCTGGATGGCGGGCGAGTTTTGGTCGGCTTGCTGCCGCGCGCCCTAGCGGTGAAATTGGCGCGCATCGAGCCTTTCGGATTCATCATTCTGATCGTGTTGCTGATGACCCATACTCTGGACTACATCATCGATCCACCCACGGAGTTCTTGTTGAAACTCTATTTGCGCGCCTTTTAGCTTCGGGCAAATTATGGAAACCATCGTCAGCGGCATGCGACCCACGGGACGGCTTCACCTGGGCCATTTACATGGCGCGCTAAAAAATTGGCTGAAGCTGCAAGAACAATATCAGTGCTACTTTTTTGTCGCCGACTGGCACGCCTTGACGACCGACTACGCAAGCCCCCAGGGAATTCAACAGAGCACTGTCGAAATGGTCATGGACTGGCTGAGCATCGGTCTTAACCCGGCAAAATCCGTCTTGTTTCGCCAATCGCGGGTCAAGGAACACGCCGAGCTGCATCTGATCTACTCGATGATTACTCCGGTGCCGTGGCTCGAACGCAATCCGACTTATAAGGAACAGCTCAAGGAAATCGTCGGTAAAGATTTATCGACCTACGGTTTTCTCGGCTATCCGGTTTTACAAGCTGCCGATATCACGATTTATAAGGCCAACAAGGTTCCGGTCGGCGTCGATCAGGTGCCTCATGTCGAGCTTACTCGCGAGATCGTGCGTCGATTCAATCAGCTTTACCGGCCGATTTTCCCCGAGCCGGAGGTTTTGCTGACCGAAACGCAAAAAATGCCGGGGCTAGACGGCCGCAAGATGAGCAAGAGCTACGGCAACGCGGTGTTTTTGTCCGACACGCCCAAAGAGATCGATCAAAAGCTCAGCCGCATGATAACCGACCCGGCCCGCGTGCGGCGCACCGATCCGGGGGAACCGGAAAAGTGTCCGGCTTTTCAACTGCACAGGATCTACTGCACCCCTGAAGAAATCGCCCAAGTTTCGCAGGGCTGCCGAAGCGCCGGCATCGGCTGCCTGGAATGCAAAAAAGTCATGATCAAGCACGTGATCGAGGACTTGGCGCCGTTTCGCGAGAAGCGCGCGCATTATCAGGACAAGCCCGGCGAGGTCGAAGAGATACTTGATTCGGGAACCCGACAGGCGCAAAGCGCCGCCGGGGCGACCATGACCGAGGTGAGAGGAACATTAGGACTGTG
>JBEVIO010000205.1:0-9691 GCA_040510635.1 Binatia bacterium
TCGGCGCTGATGTTCTCGGCTTCGGCTTGAAAGTTGAGGATGAGCCGATGGCGCAGCGCCGGGAAAATAACTTTCTCGACGTCTTCGTAGCTCACATGAACGCGGCCCTCGGCGAGGGCGTTGCCTTTCGCGCCGAGGATGATCGATTGGGCGCCGCGCGGGCTCGAGCCAAAGCGGATGTATTGCTTGACCGATGTTTGCACCGGACCGCCGTTTTGCGCTTCGGCTTGAGTCGCGTGAACCAATCGAACAACGTAGTCTTCGATCGGCGGCGCGATCATCACTTGGCGCAGTAAATATTTCATTTCGTTAACCGTTCCGCTATCGTCATCCGGCAGCACTTTGGTCGCATCGCCGCTTTCTATGCCGGTTGTCCGTTTGAGTATTTCGCGCAACTCCGCGGGCGCCGGCGGCGCTACCAAGAGCTTGAAGAAGAACCGATCGAGCTGCGCCTCCGGCAACGGGTAGGTGCCCTCGAGCTCGATGGGATTTTGCGTGGCAAGCACGATGAAGGGAGAGGCGAGAATATGCGACTCGCCAAATACCGTGACTTGTTTTTCTTCCATCGCTTCGAGCACAGCCGATTGGGTTTTGGGCGTGGCTCGGTTGATCTCGTCGGCGAGAACGACATGAGCGAAGATCGGGCCCTGCTTGAATTGAAATTCCCGCCGGCCGCTGGTGTCGGTCAGCACTTCGGTGCCGACGATATCCGACGGCATCAAGTCGGGAGTGAACTGAATCCGTTTGAATGACATGCCGAGAGCGCGGCTCAAGGACTTCACCAGCAGCGTCTTGCCTAAACCCGGCACGCCCTCGAGTAAAACATGTCCACCCGCAAAAAAGGCGACCAGGACTTTTCTAATCAGATCGTCGTGACCGACGATCACTTTTTGCACCTCGGTTTGCAGGCGCTTAAAAATTTCGCGAAACTGCTCCGGCTCCATCACTTCCCCTTTCCCCCATCAACGGATCACGCCGCGATATTCAATCGGCACCTGCTGTTTTTCGCTCGGCGCATTAGGAACATGGGCAGGCAGCGGAACATTACTGACGGGCACCTGGGTGCGCGCTCGGCTGCCTTTGGATTCTTTGGTGGCGCGGCTTTCACCTTTGCCCTCGGCCGCAATTTCCTCGGGTAATTGTACCGTCACATAGCGCGCGTTTTTGATGCCTTCCTTACCTTCGCCACCCTTGTAAAACCGTTCTGCGGGAGACACGCCTTGAGGCGGCGGCTCCTCCGATGATTTTTCTTTGCCGGCACCATCTTTCGAACCGCCTTCGGTCTTGCCCATTTGCTCTTTGTTCTGTTCTTTGCCGGACCGACTCGGGTCGGGTTGATTGTCTTGCTTGGCGTCGCCCTGCTGCTGATTTTTTTCCGAACCCGGTTCCTTCGGATTTCCCTGGGCGGTCTTTCCTTGCTGCAATTCCGTGCTCAATTGCGCGCTCGAATCTCCTTTGCTGTCACCACTACCACCTTGGCTTTGCTCGCTTTTCCCTTGTCCTTGTTGGCGCACATCGCTTTGAATGCCGCCGCCGCCTTTTTGTTCGTCCTTTCGCTCCTGGCCGCCTGCTTGTTGTTGCTCCACGCCCTCAAGCGCGCTCGCTGCCTGACTGAGCAAGTCGCGATTGTCCTTTTGTTCTTCCTTCTTTTGCTGTTCCTCGATTTCTTTTTTTAACTCCTGGGCCTGTGCCTGTTTTTCTTCGCGCGGAATTTTTGGCTCGTCGAGCTTTGCCGCGAGCGCTAGGAGATCTTTGCCGACTTTCTTGAGTCCCGGTTTTAGCGCCATCTCTTGGCCTAAGGCACGAAGCCGATCTTGAAGCACACCGGGGCGAGCCACAGACGCGGTCAAAGGCAATAAAAAACTGATGAGTATCGCTGCGAGCAACGACAAGCCGAACGACCAGTAAGCAGAGGATTTGAGCCGATAGGGAAAGTCGCGTTTGAGCTCGACTCTGTGACTGAAGCCGCTGGTTTCGCGCCGCAGCCGAGACAAGAACGATGCCGGCCAATCCGCCGGCTTTACGGTCGCTAAGGTCAGAAAATGATCTTTCGCAGCCGCCTGGCGATCGAGCAATTGCGCCGCAGCCGAGACACTTGGAGCTGCAGGCCGGTAACGCAAAACTACGGCGAAGCAACCTAAAACCATCACGAGCGCGGCGCTCACGAGCATGGGAATCTGGCCCAGCCAAGCCGCGCCGAACAGCACAGCGATGATATAAATTGCCGCGCCTACCGGCGGGCTAAAAATAAGTAATGAATCCAAAAGCGCCTGGTGGCGCAGTTTTGCCGCCAAACGATCGATTAGTTTTTCCGGGCGCTCCCCTTCATCCGGCTCGGACTGCATGGCAGCAAACTATAACATGTCGCCGCTGGCGGCTTAAGCGGATAAAGTCCTAACGCGGTACCGAGGACTTGCCGCGGCTGGCAGGCTCGCGAACCGGTTGGTAGACTTTCACGGCGTGGTTGTGGGCCTCGATGGTAGCGGAAAACAGATGGGTGCCATCGTTTTTTGACACGAAGTAAAGATACGGCACATCCGCGGGCTGAAGCGCAGCGCGAATCGAAGATAGACTCGGATTGCAAATAGGGCCGGGAGGCAGCGCGGCAATGCGATAGGTATTATAGGGGTTGGGGTCATTCAAGTCTTTGCGCGTCAAATTGCCGTTAAAATCTTTAAGTCCGTAGATGACCGTCGGATCGCTTTGCAGCGCCATTTGGCGCTGCAATCGGTTATGAAAAACCGCAGAGACGAGTGGACGTTCAGTTTCGACACCGGTTTCTTTTTCGATGATCGAGGCTAGGGTGAGAATTTCGTGAGCAGTCAATTTGCTGTTCGCTTCACGCTGGGCCAACAGCGGTAGTGAAACCTTACGAAACTGCTCGGCCATCGTCAGAATGATGTCCCGTTCCGGCGTCGCGGGAACGAAATGATAGGTGCTCGGAAACAAGTAGCCTTCGATCCCCTTGTCTTGCAAGCCGAGACCGGCCAGTAAATTCGGATCCGCAGCCGCGGCAAGAAATTTTTCTTTGTTGGCAATCTGCATATTTTCCAGCAGCACGGCGATTTCGCGCACGGTCAGCCCTTCGGGAATCGTCACGGTTTGGAAAATCCCCTTGCCCATAACCAAGCGCTCTAAAACATCGCGCGGCGCGACCCTCGTTTCAAAACGATAGAGCCCCGGATGGATCTTCTTTTCAGCGCCGCTCAAACGCGCCCAAAGCGAAAACAGAAAGCCGTTCGAGATGATCTTTTGATCGCTCAGTTTGCGCGCAACGGTGGCCAAAGATTCGCCCTGCTCGACGCGGATTTCTGCAGGCAGTGGTCCTTCGCCAGGCAGCGCATAAAAAATGTAATAGAGAAATAAGCCGGCCGAGAGCGCGAGCCCCATGACCCCGACGAGGAGAATAGTGCGTAAAGTTTTCACCATCGGGCGTCGGAACAGGAATAGAAGGATGAGCGAGCGCGGGTTTCAGAAGGGAGCGGCAAGCTAGTTTTCCGTGATATTGACCTTGATCCAGCCTTCGACTTGACGCATGAATCCGGCAAACGGATCTTCTCCGGGAGCCGACGCAAAATAAGCCTTGCGCGTGTAATCGAGTGCACCGGAATAATATTCGAACTTCTTCGAAAGTTCCTGGTAGAGAAAGTATCCCGTACGGTAGAGCGAGAGGTCGAGCTCGGAGACCGTCCAGTAGGAGCGGCTGCCTTCCTGGATATAGTAGTCGAGCGCGCCGCTTCCCTCGACGTGCTTGCGAAAAATGCCGCTCATGAACAAAGCGTAATCGCCGACGTACTTGCGCAAAGATCGTTCTTTGAGAACGTCGCTTTCGGCCGCTCCGGCGGCCGGTTGGCGCGCCAACATTTCCACCACGCTATCCTCTTTGCGACCGGCGCGGCTGCGAAATTTGTAAAGTGCGTCACTGCGCGCAAATTCCGCAAGGACATCGGCCACATATCCAGCAACGGTGGCGTCATAGATACCCAATTGCCAAAAACTTTCCCGCACTATTTTGAGAAAATAGCTTTGTAACTTGTTGTCGGGACCGCGGGTTTCCATCGTTACGTTCAAATGATAGCAAAGTTGCCATGGCCTGAAAAGGTTCTTTTTCAGATTTGCCGCGAAGCGCATGCGGGTAACTTCGCCGCGTCTGGTGAATTTTCCTGGCGTGGCTATAATACCGCCACGGTTGGTAAAGAAGTTGGTTTGGAGGTGCCAAATGGCAAGAGAGCTGAAGGAGGATTTTTTTCGCTTGGACGGCGCCTGGGCGTCTTTTGAGCTCATGTCGATCCGCAAGCGTGACGATTATCTCAAGCCGTTCCGAGTGCTCCGGTGCAAGATCGACGACCAGGTCGATTTTCAAGCACCCGAATCGTTCAGGAACATAACCGAAGCGACGGTTTCAATCGAAATTTTCGGCGACGAAGAGTTGGTCGCTGCGCGTGGGCGCGGCGCCGTACACGCCGTCGACAACGCCATGCGCAAAATTCTTGAACCGCACTATCCGCAACTCTCAGAGGTCCGCTTGGAACAGTTTGACGTCCGCCTGTTGCACGGCGCCGAGCAAGACGAGGATGAAAAAGGCGCCGCCGCTTTGGTCCGCGTCTTGGCCATCTTCGCCGACGATCGGGAGCGCTGGGGAACCGTCGGCGTGGCCGCCGACATCCTCCAAGCGAGCGTCGAATGTATTATTGATGGCTTGGAATGGAAGCTCCGTGGCGAGCACAAACATTAAGGAACACGGGGCGCGCCGAAGACGCTGTAGGCGCCGTCCCGCATGGTAACTCGCGTCGCGCAGGTTTGGCGTGTTCTCTGGCTTATTGCAATCTCTTGATGGCTGTCTCTTGCCGAGTTGAAGATCGAGTAATTTTCCAACCCAGCATCACGATCGATTAATCGCCTCGAGATGCCGGCCTCGACCTCCTAGGAGCTGGATTTCAACGGGAGCGAACGGTTGATTTATTCGACATCGCGAAGCGCGAGACCACGAATTAGCGACAGCGGTTAATCCAAAGTTTGCCCGTATCGTGTACTGCCGTTGGCGTAGGCGTTTTTGACGTATTGGGAGACCATGCGCTGGGTATTGAAATAGGAACCGTTGAAAGCGATGGCGGCGCGCATCACTTGGGCAAACCGGTCGGGCTCTTTGTAATAGAGCGGCAGAATGACGTTTTCGAGCTTTGTATAAAGCGACAATGCTTCGCTGGCGGTATCGTTCTCGTTCGCGTCGCCAATCGACCAACCGGTCACGCCTTCAATATGGCCTTCGACCCACCAACCGTCGAGCACGCTGAAACTTGGCACACCGTTAAGCGCCGCCTTCATGCCACTGGTGCCGGAAGCTTCTTGCGGCCTTAGCGGGGTATTGAGCCAAACATCGACGCCTGAACAGAGCAGCTTGCCCAACGCCATATCGTAGTTTTCCAAATAAATTATCCGCACGTCGTCAGCCAGGGCCGCCGCTGCTTCAAAGATGTGGCGAATGATCGCCTTGCCGCCTTCATCACGTGGATGCGCTTTGCCGGCGTAGATAAATTGTATCGGTCCGACTTGTCGGGCGATTTGCTGGATGCGCTCGTGGTCGGTGAAAATCAAGTCGCCGCGCTTGTATCCCGTGGCGCGGCGGGCAAAGCCGAGAGTAAAGACCTTCTCGTCCAGTTGCGCCCCAGTGAGCCAACGAACTTGCTGGAATAACCCCTTCTTGGCCTCTCCATGCGCTTGGCGAATCTCGGCCAGGGGGATACCGACCGCATAACGCAGATAACAATTGTCACGACGCCACCCGGGTGCAAATCGGTCGTACACAGACGCAAACGGCGCGCTCGTCCAAGTCGTCGCGTGCACGCCGTTCGTGATCGCCTGTATGTTATGGTTCGGGAACATCGCGCGCGATATGTCGCGGTGGCGCAGGGACACGGCATTGACGAATCCGGACAGCCGCAGCGCCAGCTCGGTCATATTGAGGAATCCATCCAGGAGCTGCATTTGCGCCAAAACCGTCGCCCGGCGGTTGCCAAGGATACGGTAGACCAACTCGGCATTGAAACGATCATGGCCGGCCGGCACCGGCGTATGCGTGGTAAAAGCGCACCGGTGTCGAATCGTTTCAATCTCCACCTCCGAAAATACCCGCTCCGGCGAAGATCGCGATTGCTCCTCTAGAAGAGCGAGAGTTGCCAAGGCCGAGTGACCTTCGTTCATGTGAAACATGCCGATATCGTCGTAGCCAAGCGTGCGCAGCATCGCCACGCCGGCCAATCCCAATATGATTTCTTGGCAGAGGCGGTAGCGTTCATCGCCGCCATAGAGAAAATCCGTCAGACCGCGATCGGCGGCGGTATTCTCCGGCAGATCGGCGTCGAGAAAAAACAGCGGCACAGTATGGCCGGTGATGCCCTGAAACATGTATTTCCAGGCGCCCACCCGCACTTCTCGATTTTCAATAGAAACCGCCACTTTGGTCGGCAGGCGCACGAGATATTCTTCGGGTGTCCACTTGGCCGGACTTTCCAACTGGTTGCCGCGTGAGTCAAGGTGCTGATCGAAATAACCTTTTCGGTGGATCAGAGAAACGGCGACCATGGGCAGCTCGAGATCGGCCGCCGAACGCAACATGTCTCCGGCTAAAACGCCTAAGCCGCCGCTGTAAGTTGGGATTTTAGAATCGACAGCGACGTCCATGGAAAAATAGGCGACGGTCCCGATAGGGGGCGATGCATTCGGCATAACGGCTCTTGTTAGACGAAGATTAGAATCAAGCGCTTTAGCAGATGACCGAAGAGATCGAATGGACGAGCGAGCATTCTGAAGTCGTTCGAATCTTGATTAGCCATAGCATAACGTTGGCTTCCGGGCAAATTAACACACAGAGGAATTCACTTTAACGCAAGGACGATGCCACTTACAAAATCGGAGAATTTGGCAAATTATAGAATTGGTTGGCAGCTCGGCGCGGGGTTACTGGTACCACTACGTCAGCACAAGTCAAAAGCGTCACGCAATTCCTCCCAGGTTCGGTGCGCGCTCAAACTGCGCAATACCATCAGCGTCGGCGGCATCATAGGAAAATTACCGGCTTGGTAGCGCTCGAGAGCTCGTTCGGGAGAAATCCAGAGACTTTCCGAGACTTCTTCCAACGCATCGAAGGGGCTCTGATCGGGCGGCAAAGCGGCGAGATAAAAGCGGGTATCGAAGCGGACGCGATAATGTTCCGGTGTAATCCGGTGAAAGATATAGTGAAGTCGCGCCAAATCGCAATAAAGCCGCTGCGATAAAAGAAAATCGGCAAAAGCGATCTCGCCGCGTTGTAAGGCTGCTCGCTCAGCGGCTACTCGATTAAGCAATGTCTGCTGCGGTTGCGCCCCATCCGTTTCGCTCTCAGAGAGGAAAAAATGAATTCCCACTTCTTCAAATAGTTCCCGGACCGCAGCGATCCAGTAGCCTAGACAGAGTTCCGGTCGAAGATCTACGCCAAATTTTTTTTGCGCCTCGTCTGGCGTGACGCCGCGGGTTAAGCTAATCATCGCCGTCGACCAGTCGCTGGCTTCAACTCTTCCTCCGGGGAAGACATAGACGCCGGCATAGGTGTCCATCTGTTCCGGACGACGATTCAGGTAAATTTCAAACTTGCGCTCGGCGTCCGGTCGCACGAGCACGACGGTCGAGGCGGGAAGTGGAATAGCCGGCATAAATCAGTTCGCCTTTCTCTATGGAACACCAAATACGTGACGATTTCGCGCGGCCGCGGTTTTTGCGCTCCATCCAAGCCGCCGTCAGTTTCGCGCGGACGGTTTGCCGATGTGAATATGGGCTCCTGTCGCCGCTCCCGGAACCGCGTTTCTAAA
Source organism: Binatia bacterium (assembly GCA_040510635.1). GTDB lineage: Bacteria > Desulfobacterota > Binatia > UBA9968 > UBA9968 > DP-20. Next base: position 7,845 of record JBEVIO010000205.1, read on the forward strand.
CGCGATAAATGGAATCCCCGCTTGGCGTAGATAATTAAGCAACGATCGTCCTTCCGCACTCTCCGGATGCAGCGCCACATCCATGGCGTTACGATGATCGAAGTGCAGACGGTCGTGAGTTGGGGTTTGGCCTAAGGCACTAATCGGCAGCGGGCGCCCGAAGGTTTCGAAGTAAAACTTTTCGATTTTTGGTGCGAAGGCGAGGGACCACAACGCGCCGCCATTAAAGCGCAGGAGGGCGGCAGTCTCGCTGTAGCCGCCCACTGCTAAACCGGGAAGACGAAGGAGTTCGTCGCGCATTGTCGCCTCGGTAATCACCATGTCCGTTTCCGCCAGCCAACGTTTGTCCTCATCGATACGCACGATGGCTTTTGCCAAAACACCTTCGGCCTCGATCACGTCGTTGCGCGCGATCAGGCCCTGATAGTAGAGCTCACGCTGTCGTTCATATCTTTCCAAGGCGCGCTGCCGTTCGGATTCGTGCAGCGCCAGCAGTTTCTCCGCGCCGGCACGGGTCTCTTTGATTTTTTGAATAACATCGCTGCGGGCGCGCGTCAGCTCCGACTCAGTCGGACCAACTCGGCGAGAGGCAGAGGGACGAGCCGGCCTATTCTTGAGATTGTCCTGAGCGATTCCCGCATCGACAAAAAAGGGCAAGGCCATGTGGAGCGTAGCTATGCCGGTAAGCCTGAAAAACAAGGATCGCTTCATTGCTTCTTTAGCACGCCCTTGAGTCTAGGGACTACGCTACCTCGGGTCAACACCACAAATGAGAGGCTGGAAGGATTGATAAGGAAATGGTTGTTACCCAGGTGAGCGCGCGGTACTATTGCGCCTTGTGGTTGTGAATGCTTTTTGCCCGTTTACCGGAAGTAAATGAAAATTTCTCATCCTCGGGTTTGGCTTGGGTTAGTCTGTATCGCCGGTCTGCTTGGTATGGGTATGCCATCCGCGCAAGCGCAGAATCTGGCTGACACCATCGAGAAAATCAAGCCGTCGATCGTAGCCATCGGCACTTTCCAGAAAACCCGCAGACCACCATCGATCTTTCGTGGCACCGGCTTCGTTGTCGCGGATGGCCTGCACGTTGTCACCAACGCCCATGTCTTGCAGGAAAAAATAGATACGGAAAAAAAAGAAACGCTCACGATATTTAGCGGCAAATCCGACAAGATTGAGATACGCGAAGCGACCAAGGTCGTTGAAGACCTCGATCATGACCTCGTGATCCTGAAAATTTCCGGCCGACCACTAACCGCTTTGACAATCGGTGACTCCAGCCGCGTGCGCGAGGGCGAAACCTACGCCTTTACCGGCTTTCCGATCGGAATGGTTTTAGGTCTGAATGCGGTGACGCACAAAGCCATGATCTCAGCGGTAACGCCAGTTGTAATTCCACAGCTCTCCGGCCAGCAACTGGACAAAAAAGTCTTAATCCGGCTTACCGCGCCCTATGATGTCTTCCAACTCGATGCCACAGCCTACCCCGGTAACAGTGGCAGCCCGCTTTACCAACTCGACAGCGGACAAGTGGTCGGCATTATCAACAAAGTGTTCATCCAAGAAACCAAGGAAACTGTCTTGCAAAAACCCAGCGGCATCTCCTACGCAATCCCGATTAATCACCTGCAAGAACTGCTAAAAAAAATCCGTCCTGAGTAGCGGGCTTTGGCATAGCGGTCCGCGTCGAAACATCGGCTAAGCTAACCTCAAAAAATGACGAGCGTCAGGAATCCCTCACGCTCAATCATAGGGGACGCAAATTCTGAGCGAGAACTCGCCGACTGGACGGAGCACGAAAACGGCCCAATCACACAATCAAGAACCTTAGCCCAATTCTTGACCCG
>JBEVIO010000206.1:0-3021 GCA_040510635.1 Binatia bacterium
ATTGGATCGGCGCCGACCGCGACGGCAACCCGCATGTGAACGATGAAGTCCTACGGTACGCGCTGCAGCGCCAATCTGGCGTGGCGCTGAGCCATTATTTGACCGAGCTAGAACGCTTGCGCCGAGAGCTCTCGCAGTCGCTTCGCCTCGTCAAAGTGACTGCCGAGCTCGAGCAGCTCGCTCGTCTTTCGAACGACGCTTCGGCGCACCGGCATGACGAGCCGTACCGTCTGGCTTTAAGCCATATTCGCGAGCGGGTCTTAGCGACGGCTTCGACTCTGGATCAATCGCCCCGCGGAGCCGAACGCAGCAAGGTCACGCCTTACGTCAATCCGGCCGAGCTGGCACACGATCTTCAAATCGTCTCGGCTTCGCTGGAACAACACGGTTCGGGCCGTGTCGCGCGCGGCCGTTTGCGCGGTTTGTGCCGCGCCGTCGCGATGTTTGGCTTTCATCTCGCGCCGCTGGATTTGCGCCAGCATAGCGCGGCGCATGAGCGTGTCGTCGCCGAGCTGTTTCGGGTCGGCGCGCGGCGTGACGGCTATGATTTACTCGACGAGGCGGAGCGGCAGCGCTGGCTCCTTGAAGAGCTCACGCTGCCGCGTCTGCTGCGCTCGCCGCATGCGGTGTACAGCCGAGAAACCGAATCGGAGCTGAAGATTTTTGACACGGCGGCGGAGATGCAAGGGCGCTATGGCCAAGACGCCATTGCCACGGTCATCGTCTCGATGACTACGGCGGCGAGTGATTTGCTTGAAGCGACGCTGCTGCTCAAAGAAGCGGGATTGATGCAGCTATCGCCGCAACCGCGCTTGGCGCTGAACGTCGTGCCGCTGTTCGAAACGATCGCAAGCCTGCGCGACTGCGCAAAGATCATCGACGCGCTGTTGAGCATGCCTGGGTACCGCCAGCTGTTGGCTGATCGCGGTGACGTTCAGGAAGTCATGCTCGGTTATTCCGACAGCAATAAGGATGGCGGCTATTTGACGTCGAGTTGGGAGCTTTACCAGGCGGCAGTGGCGCTCGTGCGCGTGGGCCGCGGCCACGGCATAAAGTTACGCTTGTTTCACGGCCGCGGCGGCACGGTCGGCCGCGGTGGCGGGCCGAGCTATGAAGCGATTTTGGCGCAACCAGCGGGCAGCGTTGCGGGACAGATTCGGATAACCGAACAGGGCGAGGTGATCGCCAGCAAATATGCCGACCCGGAGATCGGCCGGCGCAATTTGGAAACGCTCGTGGCGGCGACTCTGGAAGCGACGCTGTTGTGTTCTGAAAACGAAGTGGAGGTGGGCTACCAGGAGGCGATGAACGAACTTTCCGCCGAAGCTTTGCGCGCGTATCGGGCGCTGGTTTATGAAACTCCGGGGTTCAGCGACTTCTTTCAAACTGCTACGCCGATCAGTGAAATCGCCGATCTGCATGTGGGAAGCCGGCCCACCTCGCGCAGCGGGTCCAAGCGGATCGAAGATCTGCGCGCGATCCCATGGGTATTCAGTTGGTCGCTGGCGCGGATCATGCTGCCGGGCTGGTTTGGCTTCGGCGCCGCGGTCGACGCCTTCGTTTTGCGCCGAGGCGCGCCGGGTCTTGAGCTCTTGCGTGAAATGTATGAGCGCTGGCCATTTTTCAATACGTTGCTCTCGAATATGGACATGGTGCTCGCAAAAAGCGATCTCCACATCGCCTCGCGTTACGCCGAATTGGTCGGCGACGTGGAGCTGCGTGACGGTATCTTCGGCCGCATCCGGGACGAGCATGAGCGGACGGTTGCGCACTTGCTCGCGATCACTCGCCAGCCGGTATTGCTCGCAGCCAATCCTCTGTTGGCGCGCAGCTTTCGTAATCGCGTGCCTTATATCGATCCGCTCAATCATCTTCAGGTCGAAGCCCTGCGCCGCTATCGCGCCGGCCAAACCGACGACCGGGTGAAGCGCGCGATTTTGATGACGATCAACGGCATCGCGGCGGGCCTGCGCAACAGCGGCTGAACGGGACGATCCCGATTAAAGTAAGAGCAGATCCTCGGTTTCTTCCATTGCGTCGAAGCGCGCAAAGGATTAAAGCGTCGCTTAGTACAGCGGATAGGCGAAGACTCTGATCAAAGCCGAGGCAATGGCTTGCTGAAAATTTAATCGTTCGCTTGTCAGTCGGGCACAGAACCATCACGATTCGGCTTATGGCCGCCTGGCATGCCGGTTGCGGGAGTAGCGGGCGAAACAATTTTGTGAGAAGCGTCGGTAGTGGTTCATTTTCAATGTGCTGTGAACCCTCAGATCGGGAAAGATTCCTCGCTTCGTGCTCGGAATGACAACCAATTAAGCCTTTGTCATCTCGAACGAAGTGAGAGATCTTTTCCGAAACGGAACCACAATCGAAGCGTCGATGAACAGAGTAGTTTAGCGCAATGATCCAAAGGGCAGCCGATGCAGTTTGCCACTTACGAGACCGCGAATTTTTATGACGAGATGTTTCTCGCCGATGGCTCGCCGCGCAGCGGCGCCCGCTTGCTGCAAGAGCGCATCGCCTCGCTGCCGGACGGCGAACTCCTAGCCCGCCAAGCGGCCGCCGAACGGCTGCTGCTGCAAAACGGCATCACCTTTAACGTCTACAGCGATAGCGCCGCGACCGAAAAGATTTTCCCTTTCGATATCATTCCGCGGATCGTCGAGGCCGCTGAGTGGGATTGGCTCGAAAAGGGCTTGAAGCAGCGGGTTTACGCGCTCAATTTGTTCATCGACGATATTTATCACGAGCAAAAGATCCTCAAAGACAAAGTCATCCCCGAAGCGTTAATTCAATCGGCACGTTCCTTTAGAAAGGAATGCGTTGGCCTCAATCCACCGCAAAAGGTCTGGTGCCATATTACGGGGACCGATCTGGTGCGTGATCGTGACGGCCAGATTTACGTACTCGAAGACAACCTGCGTTGTCCCTCGGGCGTGTCCTATGTGCTCGAGAACCGCCGCATCTTGAAACGAACCTTTCCGCAAGTCTTTGAAGCTTTGCGGGTACGTCCGGTCGATG
>JBEVIO010000207.1:0-4317 GCA_040510635.1 Binatia bacterium
TAATGCAGCAGGCAAGTCCGGTTTACGAAGAGTTGGACGGCTGGACCGAGCCTCTCGATAAAGTCCGAAAATTTTCCGACCTGCCGCAGCCGGCTCAGAAATACGTCCGGCGAATCGAAGAAGTGATTGGCACCGAGATCATTTTGGTCTCGGTGGGTCCCGGCCGCGAACAAACGATCCTGCTCAAGAATCCGTTCAAAGAATAGGCGAGCGGCAGAAGGATTGAGGCGTGATTAGGAACTCTTACTCAAGCCTCTCGCCTCGTGCCTCCGCTTAATTTTCCTATCGCAACTTAAAAATCTCCAGATACTGTTTTACCGAGGCGTCGAAATCTTTGTAATCCTCGGGATCTTCGACGGCGATTTTAAAACCACGAAAAAGCCGCGGTGGATCGGGCTCGACGTCCTTGCGCACCGGGATGCGCTGGAAGCCGCGCAGCATCTCTTGGCCTTCTTTGGAAAGAACAAAATCGTAAAACAGCCGCGCCGCGTTGGGATGCGGCGCCTTGGCGGCGAGCATGATCGGATTGACCTGGGTAACCGAAGGCTCCAACGGTAGCCAATCAACCGGCGCGCCGCGCGAGTTCATTCTCTGAAGGGTTTGGTTGTAGGCGATGATGAGCGGGTACTCGCCGGCGACGACCAGTTGGACACGCTCTGTATTGCCACGTTTCAAGACCGGATCCAAAGCGGCGAGCCGCTTGAAATAGTTAATGCCTTTTTCCCTGCCCCATACGCGCTTGAGCCCTTCCATCATCCCGTAAGCTTCCGTGTCCAGCGAGATTTGCCCGCCCTTCCATCTTGGGTTGAGTAGCTCCTCGTAGGTTTTAGGCACGTCCTGCTTTTTGACGAGTTTTGTGTTCCAGCCCAGAACATAGCTGTTCACGTAATAAGCGGTCCAATAGCCCTGCTTATCAACGAGCTGTTCTTCGATCATCTTGGTTTCCGGAGACAGGTAAGAGGCCACAAGCTTTCTCTCTATTAATGGCAAGGCCATCTCGCCGCGCCCGACGACGACGTCCCAATCGTATCGTCCGCCGCGCGCCTCGGTGAAAATCTTATTGAGCAAAGGGCCACCGCCGGTGCGAAAAAGCGTTGCTTTGATGCCGTACTTCTTCTCGAAACGGTCGGTGACGATCTTGCTCTGATCGAGCGTCATGGTCGTGTAATAAACCAGCTCACCTTCTTTCTTCGCAGCCTCCACCAGTTTTTGGTTTGGACTCGCCTGAGCCCAACCGGCCACAGGCGCCGCCAGAGTTATCAAAAAAACCGCGCCGAGCAGCCGGCGCCAATAGTGACAGATCATTTGAAAGGTCCTCCTCGCCCCGTTCAGGAGCAAAAGAATGCATAACATTTAAAGAACGTAAATCAACTTCTATCGCGACACGCATCAAAACCATTGTTCAAGCAGATCATGACCTTGAATAGCGCCGCGGCGGTGATTATCATAAGAACTCAGCAGCCTGAATCGCGGAGGTGTTTATGGACGGCGAAACCAGCAGTAAAGAGAGACTCGTTAGCGACTTGAGAACGCTAGTCGGCGATGCGGAGGAGTTATTGAAGGCGACAGCCAGTCAGGCGGGCGAAAAAATCGGCGTCGCGCGGCAAAAAATCGAACAGAGCCTGATCGAGGGTAAAAAAGCTCTGGCCGATGCTGAACAAACTCTGCGGAAAAAATCCAAGGAATGCGCCGAAATCGCCGACGATTACGTTCGGGAAAATCCTTGGAGTGCCGTGGGTATCGCGGCCGCCGTCGGATTGGCCTTCGGCTTGTTGATTCGTGGCAAGTAATCGCCGATGAGCGATTTGGGAGGCAGCCAAAGCCGCGAAGGCTCCTCGAGCTTCTTCCAGCCACTCAAGGCCGTGCTCGCCGGCTTAAGCTCGGCCTTGCACACACGCCTTGACCTATTCGTCACAGAACTCGAAGAAGAACGTGAGCGGATCAAACAGGCTCTCGTTTTCACCCTCCTGCTGCTCTTCGGGTTTAGTTTTGGCATCGTCCTTTTGACGATTTTTCTCGTCGCTTTGTTTTGGCAAAACGGTTGGATCGCGGCGATCGGCGGTCTCGCGCTGGCTTATTTCGCCGTCGGGGTTGTTGCCGCGGTCAAACTGCGCGGCGTGATTATTCACCATCCTCGTCTATTCCCCGCCACTATGGCCGAGCTCGGCAAAGATCGCGACTACTTGAGGGCCTCCACTCGTGAGCAATCGTCTCGATAACATCGCGCGCCGCAAACAAGCGCTGATCGAAAAAGCGGCATTGGAGCGCCTCGAGTTGACCACCGCCTGTCGGAGAATCCGTTCGCCGATCGACATCGACGGCAAGCTTTTCGGAGTCGGCCGGCTAATCAGTTCCCATCCGTTGCTCACTGCCGGCGTATCGACGTTTTTGATCGGCGGCTTCGGCAAGAAAATATTCAGGACCGCCAGCGCTTTGCTGAAATTGTGGCGAGTGGTTTTACCGATTCTAAGCCTGTGGCCGAAGCGGCGGCGAAGCTCCTGGCGATTGTTTGGACGGAACCGCTAGAATCGCCAGGTCTAACGGTTCACAAAAATATTTTCATCGCCGCTCGCACGCGCTATTCCGTGCGCGCTCTTTCGGTTTTCCTCGAATCAGCCGTGCCGCTCATCGTCGAGCCTTGCCAAGTGATCGCTTGCACGACTCCGAGTTCGCTCTGCTCGCGGAGCACGTGACCGCGCTGTTCCAGGCCCTTTCTTTCCTCAACAGCGATCTTGGCTTCGACATTCAACCGCTCCGGGAGCCACTGATGATGAACGCGCGGCGCTTCGACGGCCGCGCCCACCGGCATCTGAAAATCGACAACGTTGAGGATCGTCTGCAGGGTTGCGCTGATGATGCGCGGCCCGCCCGCCGCGCCGACGACGAGCTCAGGGCGGTTTTGTCGCAGGACGATCGTCGGCGCCATGCTGCTGAGCGGACGTTTGTCGGCTCGCAGCGAGTTCGCCTCGTTGCCGATCAAGCCGTAAACATTGCCGATGCCGGGATGAATGGCGAAATCATCCATCTCGTTGTTGAGCACGATGCCGGTTTGCGCCACGAGTAGTTTCGAGCCGAAGCGCGTATTGACCGATTGGGTGCATGCCACCGCGTTGCCGAAACGATCGATCACGCTGAAGTGCGTCGTTCCACCTTTTTCGGCATTGTAATTGTAATAACCGTAAAAAGGCGGCGGATGCGTTTTGTCGGGCGAGATCCGGCCGCGAATCCAGGCGGCGTAATCCTTCGCCGTCAGTTTACGAATCGGCACATGGACGAAATCCGGATCGCCGAGAAACTGCGCCCGGTCGGCGAAGGCATGTTTCATGGCCTCGGTTAGAAGATGAAGATACTCGGCTGAGTTATGGCGAAATTGATCGGGTTTATAGCCTTCGAGAATGTTGAGCATCTCTAAGATCGCGACGCCGCCGGAGCTCGGCGGCGGCATGGTGATGACCGTGCGATCCCGGTAGGCGCCGATCAACGGCTCGCGCCATACCGGCTTGTAGCGTTTTAGATCATCCGCCGTCATCACGCCGCCGTTTTTTTGGATCGTGTCAACGATCGCCGCGCCAATCCATCCCTGATAAAAAACTTGAGAACCCTGCGCCGCGATCGCTTTAAGAGTCTCGGCCAACGCCGGTTGCCGGATAACCGCGCCTTCGGCAGGCACCGCGCCGTTGGCGAGATAAATACTGCCCAGGTCGGCGAAGCGCTTCATCGCTGTCTGCTGACGCTCGATGGCGATGCGCAGGGTCGGATCCAAAGGAAAACCGTTGCTCGCGAGCTTTAGCGCGGGCGCAATGAGCTCGCCCAGCGGCAACGTGCCGAAACGCCGGCGCGCTTCGACCAAACCGGCCACTTCTCCGGGCACACCAACGGCCAAAGCACCCGTGAGGCTCAGCGACGGCACAGGTTTGCCGTCTTTCGTGTATAGCTCTCGGCGCGAGGCTCGTGGCGCCGTTTCGCGAAAATCCAGCGCGAAGGACTTTTTATCTTGGGCTCGATAAATCACCATGAAGCCGCCACCGCCCAAGCCCGAGGACGCCTGATCGACGACGGAAAGCGCAAACGCCGTTGCGACCGCCGCGTCGACAGCATTGCCGCCGCGCTTAAGAATTTCCATGCCCGCGGCGCTCGCGAGCTCGCTGTCGGCGACAACGAGGCCCGCGCTCGATTCGAGCACGCGTTCGCGGGCACTAGCGCCAAAAGACAGAACGACGAGGAAAAAAATGACGAGCAGTCGGTTTGGTTTGGCAAATCGCATTGGCTGTTGGTTTAATGGTTTGTATTTACATTTGCAATTGCCGTCGGTGTCAC
>JBEVIO010000208.1:0-4361 GCA_040510635.1 Binatia bacterium
TCGCATGGCCGAGCATCTCTTGAATCACCCTGAGATCCGCGCCGCTGTTAAGGAGATGGGTCGCAAAAGTGTGGCGCAAGCCGTGGGGACCCATCTTTACGGCGATCCCGGCCTGCCGCAAATGCTTCTCGACGATGCGCGCCGCGCTCCGGGTGGTAATACGGCCGCCCCGGTTATTTAAAAACACCGGCGCCTCGCCTTTGCACGCATAATTCCACCTCTTCCGCTGCTCCGAAGCATATTCCCCCAACGCCTCTTTCGCTACCCTGCCAAAAGGCACGATGCGTTCCTTCGAGCCTTTGCCGACGACGCGGACAATTTCGAGTTGAAAATCGATAGCCGCCCAGTTAAGGCCTACCAGCTCGCTTACACGCACTCCGGTGGAGTAAAAAAATTCCAGCATCGCCCGGTCGCGGATGTCCAGCGAGTTTTTTACTTTGATACCTGTCAACAATTGGAAAACGTCATCCACCGAGAGAAAACCGGGCAGCGGTTTTTCCTGCTTCGGCGTCTGAATCAACAGCAAAGGGTCTTTTTCGAGGCGGCGAACCGCGACCAGGTAACGAAAGAAGCCCTTGATCGCGGCGAGCTTTCGTCCGACGGAGCTTTTCTTGAGGTCCTTCGTGAGCGAAGCGAGATAGGCCCGCACGACGTGGATGTCGACCTTTCTTGCATCTACCCCGTCGCCATCATCGAGACAGAGCTTGCGCCGGGCGAGAAACTCGCGGAACTGCGCTAGGTCGCTGACATAGTTCCTCAGAGTGTGCGGCGAAACATGACGCTCCCCGCGCAAATGATCGGCGTATGCTTGAATGAGATCGTCCACGGCCAAGTGCGTTTAGCGAAAGAAATTTTAACACAGCGCTCCGATCTTTGAAACTATCGCTTGAAATTCCGAATGTATGAATTCAATCAGGATTTATCTCGCCGACCGCGCACGATAACGCCAGACGAACCCGTCATCCTGGCCAAGTTAGACCTTGCTTTAAGCCGCTGCACGATTATGTTATTTCGTTGCGTATTGCCAAGACGAAAAGTCCGGATTCATGCGCGAAGAAAAAATCTCCTTTACCAACTCCCGCGGTGACACACTGAGCGGCGTGTTGCATCATGCGGAGAAGCACTCCGCCCGCGGCGCTGTTATTCTTTGTCACGGCATGGAGTCGGACAAGAAAAGTGAAAAGCTGGTTTTTTTGAGCCGCGAGCTCGCCCGGCGGGGCGTCCTCACGCTGCGTTTCGATTTTTCCTATGTGGGGGAATCCACCGGAAAATTCGAGGACATTACCTATAGCGGCGAAGTCGAAGACTTACACGCCGCTTACGCTCTCCTGGGGAGCCGCCACGCCGGCAAAACGGCAATCCTTGGCTCGAGCATGGGTGGCACGGTGGCGCTGATGTTCGCGGCGCGCGAGCCCACCGCTGCGGCGCTCGTTACCATCTCGGCGCCGCTTCATCCCGAAAAATTTCCTGATAGAATCCTTACTCCCGCCCAGCTTCGGGACTGGCGTGAGCGCGGCTTCACTCTCTACAACGGCCAACGGTTAAATGTTACGCTGCTTCAGGATCTGGAAAGCATCGATGTCCGCGCGTGCGCGCGCAAAGTCACTTGTCCTGTGCTGATCTTGCATGGCGATGCCGATGATGTGGTGCCGGTGGAGGAAGCGTACGAGTTGCACGACTGTCTCACGAGCTCCAAACGGCTGTCTATTTTGCAAGGCGCCGATCATCGATTATCCAATCCGGAAATGATGCGGCGCACCGTCAGCGAAGCCCTCGATTGGCTCACGGAGCGTGTTAGGTAGAAGCGCACCATGAAGAACAGACTTTCCATCATCAGCTGTTTCTGGGTCGTTTTCGCCGTCCTGCTCGGCGCCTGCGGCAACGATCTTACCACGGCGCAGGGCGTCGTCGAAGAGTTCGTCGATCAGCGCTTCGTGCATTTCGATCTGGCCAAAGCAAGGCTTTACGCCGTGAGTCTCGCGCTGGCGAAAGTGAACGAAGAGATCCGCCTGACCGCCGGCCAGAAGATCGACGCAGCGACGCAAAAGCCGAGAATCAATTATAAACTGTTGGAAAAAAGAGAGGGCGACCGACGGGCGTCGTTTCTCTACGAGGGAACGATTACTTCGGATGACGGCACTGCGTTCACCCGCAAATGGCTCATCACAGCGCGCAAAGAAGGCAGCGATTGGCGGGTGTCGAATTTCACCGAGTCCGAGTAAAGAATAGTTCCTGGCTTCTGGTTCCTCGTTTCACGTTGTTTCCGACGAACTAGAGACTAGAAACCATGAACCAGAAACTTGTATCAAGCCCCCGCCGGCTGCGCGCTTACAGGCGGCGGCGCCTCCTTCTTGGGCGCCGGCTTGATCTGGAGCGCCAGGCCAGCTGCGATCATCGCGATCACGCCGGCTGAGAGGAAGGCGAAATTGTAGTCGCCGACATAATCGCGAATCGCGCCCGCGGCCGAAGCCATGATCGCCGCGCCGATTTGATGAGACATAAAAATCCAACCATAAACCTTGCCGACGTTCTGCCTGCCAAAGGTATCCGCCGTAATCACCATCGACGGCGGAACCGTGGCAAACCAATCCAAGCCGTAAATGACAGCAAAAACCACCAGGCCGGAGAAATCACGGACAAACGGCAGTAGCAGCAGCGAGGCCCCGCGCAAAGCATAAACGAGGGCCAGCCACTTATGGGGCTGCACCCGGTCGATCATCCAACCAGAGAATGTCGTGCCAACGATGTTGAGCGCGCCCATGATGCCCACCAGAGAGGCGGCCGCGACTTGGGGAATGCCAATCTCGATCTCGTGCGGGATGAGGTGCGTGCCGATCAAACCATTGGCCGTACCGCCACAGACGAAGAAGCTGCCGCAGAGTAACCAGAAGGTCGGGTTGCGCACGACTTCTCGCGCCGTGATCGTAGCGTTTTTCGCGGACATGCCACGCAATGAAGCCGTTCCTCCGGTTCTCGCCGTACCGGCCTGAGCGGAGCCATAAGGCTCCAATCCGACATCCGCCGGATCATCGCGCATGAAAAGGAAAATCAGCGGCAATAATAGGATAGCTATAACAATGAGCGTCATGGAGCCGATGCGCCAACCGGAATAGGCGATCATCGCCATGAAAAACGGCAGGAAAATAAGCTGGCCCGTCGAGCTTGCGCTGCCGAGTACGCCCAATGCCAGACCGCGCCGCGCGACGAACCAGCGATTCCCCACTGTGGCGGTAAGAACAGAGCCAACCCCGCCGGCGCCGACTCCAACGATGACTCCCCAGACCAGAAAGAACTGCCAGAACTGATCCATGGCCATGGTGCCGCTGACACCGACGATCAAAAGCGACAGGCTTGCCAACATGATTTTTCGCGGCCCGTACCGGTCGATCAAATAGCCGCTAATCGGCGCGGCCACGCCGAAGAGCAAGAGATTCATGCTGATGGCCATTGCAATCAGCGCGCGGCTCCAACCGAACTCCTCCTGAAGCGGAAGAATTAAGACTTGCGGCGACGAGCGCACGCCGGCGCTGGTAATCGTGGTCAAAAAGCACAGACCGACGACGAACCAACCATAGTAAAAGGGCAGCGAAATCGGGGGTCGTCTCTGCATATCCATTATGTGTGTTTCTTTCCTTATCCTTTTTTATATAACCGCCTTGGCCCGAAACCACAACTCACTGCGGCCGTCCGGCAGCCTTTCTCACAGGGAGCCCGCGGTACCGTTTCCCGCTCGCCCGCAGCCATGCTATTCATGGCGCCTGTGAAACGATTACCTTTCTTTCTCATCTCGAACTGCCTCCTGATTGCCGTCGCCAGCGCAGTAGCCGCCGAATTCCAGGAGGAGATTCCGTTCGTCCCCACGCCCATCGAAGTCGTCGACCGCATGCTGGAACTCGCCGAGGTCAAAAAAGGCGACGTTGTCTACGACCTGGGCAGCGGCGACGGCCGCATCGTCATCCGCGCGGCGAAAAATTACGGCGTCCGCGCTGTGGGAATTGAGATGGATAGCTTGCTCCTGGACAAAGCAAAAAATGACGCCAAGGCGGCCGGAGTCACCCACCTGGTGGAATTCCGCTCCGAGGACGCTCTCAAGGCCGACCTCTCGAAAGCTACGGTCGTGACCCTCTACATGCTCCCCTGGTTCAATGAAGCGATGAAACCAAGTTTTAACAAATACCTAAAACCCGGCTCCCGCATCGTCGCGCACGATTTCGGCATCGAAGGCTGGGAGCCGGATGAGACGACTAAACTACCGGAACCGGAAATCAAAGATGGCGGTTACAAGCATTATCACGTGTTGTATTTGTGGAGGATCGACGACTCGTCCGGGACAACGAAGGCCAAGTAGCGGAGATTGCCTA
>JBEVIO010000209.1:0-3496 GCA_040510635.1 Binatia bacterium
GCGCGCGAAAATCCAGACACGACTTTAAGGGCGGCGCGCCACCTGCGCCTGCCGGGTCATCACGAAGTACGTGCGGAGAACATCGATCTCAAGCGTCTCGGAGCGGTGCTAGCCGTCGCGTACGAAAGGGATCTGCACCAGTTCGCCGAACTTCTACTCTTGGAGAAACTCGGTCCACGCACTCTTCAGTCGCTCGCCTTAATTGCCGAAGTTGTCCACGGCGCACCGAGCCGTTTCACCGATCCCGCGCGGTTTTCATTCGCGCACGGCGGCAAGGACCGTCATCCATTTCCGGTCCCGTTGAAGACCTATGACGAATCCCTTAACTGCCTCAGAACGTCACTCGAGCTAGCCAAGCTCGGCGACAAAGACAGACTCGAGGGCTTTCGCCGCCTCGAAGGATTCGTTCGGACCATCGAAACCCGCCTCAAACCCGAAGCCGACTTCGATGCGGTTATTGCCCACGAAAAGGCGATCTCTCGCTCGCTCGGCGGCCGTTCCGTCTTTGATGACAAGCCTCGACAGCTCTCACTTTTCTGATTTCGGAAGGGGAGAAGAGTTCGCTGCCGCTGGGAGCCACGAACCGAACTGTCACAAAGGTTGGCGTTCGGTGACTTTCCTTGCGGGACGTAACGCTTGCGAACGCCAAGTTCTTTCAGCGAACGGTAATAAATAAAACGCCGGCAACCATGAGCACTGCGCCGAGAATGATGCGCAAATTAACCGTCTCGATTTTGCGTAGGAAGATCGCACTGAAGAAAACGGTGAAAAGAGGCGTCGTGTTGAGCAGCGATATGATCACGGAAAGCTGGCCGCGCCCGAGGGCGATGAAGTTCGCCACCTGTGCGAGCGTTGCCACTAAAGCCGCGCTGACGAAGTAAACCAGACTGCGCTGCGATATACGGAATTGCGCGGTTCGTTTGGTGGTGAATGCGAACAGCAGGAGCAAGATCAGCGACACCGTGGTCACCACTGCGACGGCGACGAACGGATCGGGGATAATTTTCAACGCTTGTTTGCGCAAACTTTGCGAGACCGCCGAGATGAGGCCGGCGCTGATCGGCAGGAGCGAATCGACCCAGCGCCATTTCATATCGCCTTGCTGTCTTCCCGAGATCAACCAAAGGCTGGCGACAATCAGAACTGTGCCGAGGAAGACCAGCCAGCCAGGCTGTTCGTTGAAGATGGTAATTGCGATGGCGGTGGCGAAAAGCGGCTCGCTGCCGCGTAGCGGCCCGGCGCGGGCGACGCCGATACGCGTGATGCCCTCGTAAAAAAGCGCGCGCGCAAAAAGCGGTTGCATGGCGCCGCTGATCAAATAGTAGATCATTGCCGGCGAGCGGAGAAAATCGAGCGAGCTCGTAGCGAACAGATAGCTCCACATGCAGGTGATCGACACGGTGTAACTCACTAACATGGCGGCGAAGATATTCGACTGGCGCAAGCCGAAGCGGACCAAGATCGAATCTGCCGCCCAACCCATGGCGGAACCGATGGCGATAATTTCAGCGGACAGCGGCGTCAAGTGTCGTCTCGTTTGCGGAAGTGTCAGATAAGCCGAGTGCGCGGGCATTTGCAAATGTGCGCCGTCAGAAAGGTTAAATGCCGCAAACCGGATCGACAGGCTTGCGCTCTCGGCGGACACTGCCATAAGATCGGCTTCGCCGAGAAAAGGATTTCTTTAATCGAGGAGGGAATATGGAAAAGCAAGCAAAGGTCGTGCAGCTAAAAACTCAACTGGTGAAAGAGGGGCACACGCGGGAGTTGCTCGCGGAAACCGATCTGATGACCTTGAGGATCCATTGCTACGCGCCGGGGATCGGCGAAAACGCGCTGCATTCGCACACCAAGGAAGATCATATGTTCCTGGTACTGCAGGGGACGGCGCGGTTCACCACCGGACGCGACGGCAACACGGTCGTCACGGCGGGAAAAAATCAAGCGGTGGTGCTCCCGGCCGGTTGTTACTATCAGTTCTGCAACTCGGGCAGCGATTCGCTCGTGATGGCGCGCATCGGCGCGGGGTCGGACAAGGCCGATCAACGCCTCAACCCCGACGGATCGGCGATTCCAGGAAGAACCCATGAGCAGGGCGCGGCGAAACCGGTTTTGATTGAAGGAGCTTTCTTCGAATAGTGTCGATGGTTCGGGCTTTCGTGCGGCTCACCGCAGAGACGCTGAGAACGCTGAGGCGGTTGTTATCAACGGACTAACGGAGAAAATTATCGGGGCAGCGATAGTGGTTCATAAAACCCTCGGACCCGGGCTTGGAATCGGCTTATGAAGAATGTCTGGCGAGCTTTCCCTTGCCAACATTTTCTTCGAACGCCAGCTGGCACTGCCGGTAAGCTACAAGTCACTTCAGCTCGACTGCGGATATCGACTCGATTTCTTAATTGAAAAGACCGTAATTTTGGAACTGAAAGCGGTAGAGACTTTACAACCGATTCACGAGGCTCAACTTTTGACCTATCTGAAACTAGGTGGATGGCCAATCGGTTTGCTGATCAACTTCAATGTGCCTATTCTCAAGAAGGGAATCAGGCGACTGGTAAATAATTTTAGTAACCTGCGAACTCAGCGTCTCTGTGGTGAAAATCCGAACAGGAAATCGCAAGTCATCGGAAAGCTTTGAATGGAGGGAGGAGACAAGCCCGCGCACGTGGGGGGAGCACGGGCTTGTCGGAGAGCTTCCCCTATGGGAAGTGGCGGAACTGCTTAGGCGATGTCTCGCATGTGCGTGAAAGTGAACTGCAGCTTTCTGATCTCGGCGTTGAACCAACGTTGACGGAGGCGATGGCGCGTCAGGTGCGGTTTGAGAAGCGACTGCGGGTACATCTTGGCGCCGCATTTCTCACACTTGACGGCTTCAAAGTCACTCCGAGCCAACGATATTATTTTCGATTCCTCTTGTGAACCTGGCCGCATGATTTTCCTCCTCGGCTGTTACGGCTTGAAGGAGCAAGTGACATGCCAACCCCTTTGATCATGGATTTCTGAATCTTTTTGCGCGGTAAATAGGATGGACGGCTGGCTATTGGTTTGACGTAGGTGTCAGGGAAGTGTCACGGGTGACAGCGGACAATTAAGCAATAACAATTACTGGCACGTCATCGGCGCAGAAGAGCGGAAATTCCAATACCCAGCAGGCTCAACTGTGACAATCGCGCCAGGTGATTTTCTCGCGCCGTCGCGAGAGAGGAGGGTAAAGGTTCTTTACAAGCCACCGTCAAGTCGAAAAATTCGGCGGCAGTGCTGCCCAGTAAACTATCGAAGTCCTGTGCACTCAGACCCGAGCGGGTCTTTAGCATTGAGATGGTATTCGGCGACGTGCCGTTCGGATGCGGGAATTCGCTGCCGACCATCAACCGTGAGCTGCCGATTCGTTTAACTACGTCCGGGAGAGTCGAATCTTCGGAACCGAACGGGAAATAAAAGTTATTAAAGCAATCTTTAGGACGCCGTTTCGCCTTTTCCCGTGCCGCAGTTCCCGCAT
>JBEVIO010000210.1:0-3770 GCA_040510635.1 Binatia bacterium
CTTGTCGGCTTTCACTGGCTGGTTTATACCATAACGGTCTTCGGCGGATTTCCATATCCGGCGAGCGTCGCTATTTTCTTGATCTACGCCGCGTTACAAGGCCTGCAGATGGCGATTTTCGCGGCGCTTGTGCGGGTTGCCGGATTTGGGCCGCTGCAAATTTTTCCCGCCTTATTCTGGGTGCCGCTCGAGTTTTTATTCCCGCTATTGTTCCCCTGGTACGTGGCCAACTCCCAGGTCGCTTTTTCGTGGTTCATCCATAGCGCGGATCTCGTCGGGCCGTACGGCGCCAGCTTTATCGTGATGTGGTTCAACGCCACGGTTTACAATGCCGCGTTCGCGCCGCAACGGGAACGCCTCGGATCGTTACTTCCGGTTGCTTACGCGGCATTAGCGGTGATTGTGTCCATGGTCTACGGCTATCAGCGCCTCGAGAGCGTTGGCGCGGAAATGGCTGAAGCTCGGAAACTCACCGTGGCCTCCGTGCAGGCCAACATCGATGTCGACCTAAAGTGGAATCCAGCGCTGATCAAGCAGAATCTTGAGAAGCACATGAGCCTTACGGAACAGCTCGATGCCGTGCCCCTCGTTATCTGGCCGGAGTCGGCGGTGGAGCTCTGGGTGCCCGAGAGAATTCAGGTTCTGCCGAGGGAATTGACTCCGCCGCTCAAGTCCGAGCGCGCCAACTTTATTTTCGGCGCGCGCAGTTTTCGCGGCACGCCGGGGACGGCGAATTTCAAAGCGTCTAACACGGCTTTTATCGCCGACGCCCAAGGCCGTGTGCTTGGCCGCTATCATAAACAGGTGTTGCTCGCCTTCGGCGAGTATCTGCCCTTCGCGAAAATATTATCGCGCTTGCCTGGAATACCCTTTGCCGATGGATTCACTCCCGGCGACGGCCCCAGTGTGTTTCATCTCAGCAGGGCAATCCGCGTTGCGCCGCTCATCTGTTACGAAGACCTGATGCCGGATGTAGTGCGTCAGTTCGTGAGCCAAACCCGCGCCAATGTGCTGATCAATCTGACCAATGACGCCTGGTATGGCAGATCCGTCGGGCCCTGGCAGCATCTATGGCTCGCGCAATCGCGCGCCATAGAAACGCGCCGCAGCTTGCTCCGGGTGACGAATACTGGAGTCACTTCGTTGGTCAATGCCAAAGGAGAATTAGTGCAGTCGATGCCAATGTTTACCGCCGCTGTGATGAAAAGCGAGCTCGAAATACTGGATAGCGAGACCTACTACGTCCGTTTCGGCGACTGGTTCGCGTGGGGGATGACGATCTTTGCCGCGGCGCTTCTTCTATTCAACCTCAGGAAAGCTTTAACCGTCGGACACCGCTAGATGCCCTTGAGGGCTTTTTCGTATGCTTTTGTGGCGGCGCGTTTCACCAACGTGCGCACGATCGCCCGCTTGTAATGTTCCGAGCCGCGCAAGTCGGCAATCGGGTTGCATTCTTGTGCTGCCGTTGCAGCGATTTCATCCAGTAGATCGGGAAAAATTGTTTTTCCCACCAGCATCGATTCGGCTTTTTTAGCTCTGACAGGCGTCGGACCCACGCAGCCCAAAACGATGCGCGTGGTTTTGCAGGTATCACCGGATTTTTCCAATGTCAGGCGCACCGCCACTCCCACCGACGGCTTGTCCACCACCGAGCTGCTGGAAAAGCGAATGTACTCGATGCCCGAGCGCGGCGGCAACGGCGGCAGCGCCACATGGGTCAATATTTCGTCTTGAGCGAGGCTCGTTTCGTAAAAATCGATGAAAAGCTCTTCAACAGGAATGGTCCGGCTGCCTTTCGGTTTGGCGACCTTCACTTTGCCGTCCAGGGCGATAAATATCTGCGCCAGATCTGTGAGCGGTTCCCCGGATGCGAGATTGCCGCCGACGGTGCCCATGTTGCGCACGCGGATGTTGGCTACTTCTCTTTCCGCTTCCGAGAGCACCGGAAGCTTTTCTCTGACGATGCTCGAGGTTTCGATATCACGGTGCGTCACCAAAGCGCCTATAGTGAGCCCTTTCTTCGCGTCGAAGTGAATGCCTTTGAGAGACGGGATTTTTTTGATGTTGACCAGAACTTTAGGCTGGTAAAGCCCTTGTTTCATCAGAATCGTCAGGTGCGAGCCGCCGGCGAAGACTGTGGCGTCGCCGTTATATTTGCCAAGAAGCCGGCAGGCTTCGCCCACCGTTTTGGGTTCGAGATATTCGAAGTTCTTCACGTCTCTCTAATCTCTCACTTGTTCAACGTTCCAGGTTCAAAGTTCAAAGTTTTCGGAATCAATCCTTGAACGTTGAACCTTGAACTAGGCCCTAGATGTACTTAACTTTATCGACGCCGGGGATTTCGACTTTCTCGAAGCGCCAGCGGTCTTTCATCGGCGCGGTGGCGTCGATGCCCAGGCCCGCGGTGACGCGCGGCTCCGGACAAGATGGATCGAGCGTCGAGCAAGCGATGTGCGGAATGATGATGGCGTCTCTGTCCGCCTGGAAGCGAGTGGCCATGGCCCAGTCCACCTGCATTGGATCGAAAGGGTCTATGTCTTCGTCGACGATGATCACTTGCTTGAGACCGATGCCCATTGACAGCAAAGCCAGGATGACGTTGCGCCCTTCATTCTCGGCGCGTTTTTTTATCGACACCACGACGTGATGGCGGAAAGTGCCACCCGGCGTGAGGTTAACTGCTTTGACTTCCGGGACGATCTTTTTTATCTCACGGTAGACCACCGCGCCGTTGCCGTATTCGATGAGCGTGTGGTTCTCCGTCACCGGCATGCCCGTGAGGGCGGTTTGCCAGATGGGATTTTGCCGCATGGTGATCGCAGTGACTTTGATTACCGGCGCCTGCTTTGCTTCGCTGTAGCAGCCCGGATATTCGCCATAGGGCCCGTCGGCCACTCGTTCGCCGGGAATTGTCACCCCTTCGATGACGACTTCGGCGAACGCCGGCACTTCAACGTCGATGGTCTCGCACTTCGTCAGCTTCACCGCCGAACCGCGCAAGCCGCCGGCGACGTGGAACTCATCGATGCCGTAGGGAACCTTCGCCTGCGACGCAATGACAATCGCCGGATCGACGCCGACGGCGGTGGCGACTTCCAAGCCTTTATTCTTTTCCTCGGCCTTTAAAATCATCCGGCCCAGGTGATGGTCCGCCGGCGCCCAGAGCGACAGCCGGTCTTTGCCGAGCACCAGCATGCGGTGGATCGAAAGATTGCGAACTCCGGTATCCGGATCTTTGCCGACTTGCACGCCGATGGTGACATACGCACCACAGTCCTTGCTCGCGTGAGTGACGATAGGGAGCTTCGTAAGATCAATCTGATCGCCGGTCCATTTGATTTCCTTCACCGGGCCGGTGGCGACGGTCTCGGGCGGAATACGCACATCTTCGAGCGTCATATAGCGCTCAAGCAGCTTGTCTTGCGGCACGCCGAGGCCCAGCGCGACGAGCTTGCGGGTGGCAAAGAGCCCGCCAAGCACGCTCCAACCCGGATAATCTTTGACGTTTGCGAACAAGAGCGCAGGACCTTCGATGTCCGATGTCTTGCGGATACCGGCGGCGATATCGTACTTGACGCTCACCTCGTCCTTGACCCGTTTTAGCTGTCCCAAGTCTTCCAGGTGGGCGAGAAACCCTCTTAGATCTTCAAACATAGCATGTCCTTATAATTTGGCGCGATGGAATATTGGAGTAATGGAACAATGGGCTAGGAGTTCCGGCCCAACTTTCCATTGTTCCACCATTCTATTCCTACAGTTTCTTTATCAAC
>JBEVIO010000211.1:0-5287 GCA_040510635.1 Binatia bacterium
ACCGTAGGCGACGCCGCGGATCTTGCCTTCGGGAGCGTCATGGAGCGTATGCGCGGATTCCACGCCGACGCCACCGCGAAATTTCCCAGCCCCGGTGCTATCGAGCGCGTGCCGTCGAAACAGATAAAGCAACGGATACTGCAATTCCATCCACTCGACGTTGGGACAGCTCATGTAGCTGCCGCCGGAATCGACGCCGTCGCGGTCGATGCGCGCACCGTTGCCGTCCATGGCGCCGTGCGCCATGTTGATGAACGCAGAATAGCGGCGATACTGATTCACGCCCGAATGGCGACAGTTTCGGTGGCTGGCGCTCGGCGCGACAATTTCCTTGCGCCACCTTTCACTGGTGGCGACCATTTGCATCAATACCGAGCTGGCGAGAAAACCGACGCCGAAGCCGGACGAAGTTGTGCTCATCGAAATCGGCGCGGGATACTGCACATTGACCAACGTGGCCGGCGGGGCGATTACCTCCATAGGTTTGATTACGCCCTGATTCTTAGGCAAATCGTAAGCGATCGAGTAAAGAATCGCACCGAAGCAAAAGCCGAAAGTGCCGTGAAACGGCAGATTGATCCCCTTTCGCACCTGAGGATCAGTCCCCGTGAAATCGAAAATCAAGCGGTCGTCTTGCTTGCGCAACGTCAAGCTAAGTCGGCATGGGCCGTCGGCCTCGATGGTCAGCTTTTCATGCCACTCGCCGTCCGGTATTTCGCTCAGCCGCTTGCGTAACACGGTCTCGGTGTAATGAATCATCTCGGCCGAGACGCTGTTCATCAACTCCGGTCCATACTGGCGGTACATGTCATGAAGCCGCGCCTTAGCGACATTGTTGGCGGCAATCTCGCATTTGAGATCCAGCGCCACGGCCTCGGGCTGCCGGGTCATGTGGGTGATTGTATCGAAAACATCCCGCCGCAATTTGCCTCGCTCCACGAGCTTGATGCCGGGAATCCTAAATCCTTCCTGGAAGATTTCGGTGGCGTCTGGCGAATCACCACCGGGCGTGATGGCACCGACATCGCTCACGTGAACGAACGTTGCGCTCCAGCCGACCAGCGCGTTCTGGTAATGAATCGGTGCGACGATATAAACATCCGGATTGTGGATCGCCGCGAGATACGGATCGTTGAGCAGAAAAACGTCGTCGGGGAATATTTCCTCTTTGCCGAAGCGCTCGAGGATGCGCTTCACCGCGAATCCGGCGCACACCACGTGATGGCCGTAGGTCTCGCCGGCGGCCATGATCTCGCCGTCGGGCCGATAGAGCGACGCGTTGTAGTCGTGCTGTTGCGTCGTCGTCACCGTGCCGCCGGTGCGCTCCAAGGCGATACCCATTTCACGGGTCACTTGGTGCAGCCTGTGCGACAGGACTTCGAAGGTGATCGGATCGATGTTGCCATTGAGCATAATCACTCCCGAATATTCATTCGAATATTATAATATTCGTCGACGACGGCGCGATCGTTGGGATTGATCACGACGGTGGTAATCGGCGTCTCGATGATGGCCGGCCCGGCGATCTCGCTGCCCGGCGATAACCGGCTATAGTCATAGATTTTCGTGTCGACGAAGTCGCGCGGTTCCTCGAAATAAACTTTTCGATCGGCTTTGCGCGCCGCCTCCGCCCGACTCACTTGCATCGGATGTCTTTTCAATTTCGGTCTGCTGAGCTCGCCAATGGCGACCACCCGAAAGGCCATGATTTCTTTCCCCGCCTCGCGGTAGCCTGCACCGGGACCATAGGTGAGCTCGTACAATTCATCGAACTGCCGGTAAATCGTCTCGAGATCCTGCTCCGAGAGCGGTGCGATGCCGGGCCCGAATGCAACATTGAGCTCATGAACTTGTTGGCGGTAGCGCATGTCCAGGCTTCGGACAATTTTCATTTCGCGGTCTGCGAATCCTGCGGCCCGCAAACTGCCCATGGCGCGCTCGACCAGTCCAGTGAAGTTGGCGCGAACATGATCGATGTCTGCCGGCACCGAAAGGCGCTCGGATCGGCCGTAATGATAACCCACGTCCGAGCTCACCAACCCGGTCGCGCCATGCACGGAGGCGGTGAGCGGCACCACTACTTCTTTGATGCCCAGCTCCGCGGCGTACCGGCCGGCGTGAACGGGCGCGGCGCCGCCAAAGGCAAATAGCGTGAATTCCCGCGGATCGTAGCCGCGCTCGACTGTTGCGCGGCGGATCAGATCGCTCATATGCGAATTGGTAATCCGGTAGATACCGCTCGCCGCCTCCGCGACGGTCATATTCATGGGCCGGGCGATTTTTTCTTTTAAGGCTTCGAGCGCGGGCGTTTTGACCAACTTCATCCGACCGCCCAGAAAACAATCTTCATTCAGATAACCAAGGATCAGATCGGCGTCCGACACTGTCACTTCATTGCCACCCATGCCGTAACAAATCGGCCCGGGGCTCGAGCCCGCGCCCTGCGGTCCGACTTTGAGCAGTCCGGTTTCCGGATCGATCCAGACGATGCTCCCGCCACCCGCGCCGATCGACTCGACCCAAATTTTGGAAAGGAACAATTGATAGCGCATGAAGATCGGCTTGTGATCCATCTCGACCGCGCCGTCGCGAATCACCCCGACCTTGAATGTCGTTCCGCCCATGTCCGTCGCCAAAACATCCGCGACGCCGAGTTCGGCGCCGATAAAGCGACTGCCGATGATTCCCGAGGCCGGACCTGACTCGATCGTGCCGACGGCGTTCTTGCACGTATCGTTGATCCCGAGAACCCCGCCGTAAGCTTGCATGACCAACGGCTCACAGACCAAACCGTTGGAGCGCAAAAGTTCACCTAAGCCCCGGAGATAAGCAGCGATCTTTGGCCCGACGTAGGCGTTGAAGACGGTCGTCGCCGTGCGCTCGTACTCGCCGAGGAACGGCGCCACTTCGCTCGAAAGACTCAAATAGATGGATGGATAATTTGCTCTGAGAAAGTCAGCCAATGCCCGCTCATGCGCGTCGTTCGTAAGCGACCACAAGAGCGCGATGGCGATCGACTCAGCGCCCCGGCCAGCAAGCGATCGAACCGACCGGGCAATTTCTTGGGCCTCCAAGCGAATTAAAACCGCGCCCTTGTAGTCGATGCGCTCGCCGACTTCTTCAATCAAGGATCGTGGTACGATCGGATCCGGCTTGCTTTGTGTCGACGCGCGGAAGGCATCGCTTTCGGTCAGTCCTTCCGTGGTCCTGCCGCGCATGATCAGCAACGTGTCGCCGAACCCCTGGGTCGTCAGCAGTCCGGTTTTTGGACCTGCGCGGGTAATCAGCGTGTTGTCGGCCACAGTGCAGGCGTGGAAAAAAAATTGGGTCGCGCTCAGGAGCTCGTTTTCACCATCAAGGCCGAGATTGCGCGCCGCATCGCCCACCGCGTTGAGCGCGCCCACGGCAAAGTCATTGGGAGTCGACAGCGCCTTGCCCAAAGTGACCGTGCCATCTTCATCCATTGCCACGCAGTCGGTAAACGTTCCGCCGATATCGACACCCAAGATGTATTTCATGACGTTGCCCTAAACGCTTGTATCATCCTCGCGGCGAGGAATTCAAAACAGTGATGGAGCGAAGGGAAGTTGATGGAATATAGACTGCGAAACTAATACCGCGCTTCAATTTCCGAATGAATCGGCGTCTAAACCTCCTGCACTTCCAGATACAGCAGACTGTGATCCGAGTACTCTTTGATCCACTTGTCTTTTGCCGTCGCGGTCGTCTGATTCGTCCTGCCGCGCACGTCGACTTCGGCTTTCGTCCCGTCAGGGCGAGGGAACATCGTAAACTTCAGATGCTTGGCGGCGTAGACGTGATCGAGACTGCTGTCGGGTATCGACGAGCCCGACCCGTTGGACCAGGAAGCGTCATGGGTTTTGACGAGCCGGCGCATATCATAGAATTGCGCCGCCCGCAGGTCCCACTTCTTGAGTTCCGTCAACGGATCGATGGCTTTTTGATACGGATAATCCAAGCCCATCGTGTTCAAGTCACCGAGAAACAGACAATTGGCTTTACCGCCCGCTGCGGCGTCGAGAGTCTTACGAAACTTGATCGCGCGCAGGGCCATGTCGTCGCGCAAACCGAAACCGCGCGGCTCGTTGCTGCTCGCCAGGTGGAGAAAAAGCACGCAATAACCTTTGCCCGCGACGGTGACCGTGGCCAGCAGCCCCGGTCGCATCGATGTGGTGCCGGACTTAAATTCCAACTTCTGAGTAAGAAAAGCCGAGAGCGACGCACGCACGCCGACGAGAATTTCCTGGCTTTCCTCTCCTTCGGTAATCTGAAACGTGTAACCGGGAAATTTCGCCGTGACGCTGGCAAAAACCTCTTTGCTTTCGACTTCGTAAAGCGCCAGCATGTCGGGATTCTGCGCCGCTACGAAATCGATAACGCGATCGACGCGGGTCGGATCCTGTTTGAAGTGTTCGACGTTCCACGACGCGATCGAAAAGGCTTTTGCCATTAAAGATTCCTCTAGGCACGGACACTCGGAGTGATGAAAACGCCGGCGGGCTTTCGCGAGCTCTAGATCATAACCGTTCCGCAGTTGATATTATAGGTCTGGCCGGTGATATAGGCGGCCGCGTCGCTGGCGAGAAAGAGGATCGGCCCGGCGATGTCTTCAGGCTCCAAGACATGGCCGAGCGGTGTCGCGCGCAAACGCGCCATCGTTTCCTCTTCGGAGCGATGCCGTCGCGGCATATCGGTGTTGGCCGAGCCGGGACAAATCGCGTTGACGGTGATCCCATCGGGACCGAGTTCACGCGCCAACGCTTTGACAAAGCCGATGATCGCCGCTTTCGACGCCGCATAGTCGGCAAACTCGCGCGCGCCGTTATGGGCGATCGAAGACGCGATGCTGATGATGCGTCCGCTTTTCTGTCGGCGCATGGCGGGAACGAAGGCGCGGGCGCAGAGAAAGTTGCCGCCGAGATTGACGTCGAGCGTGCGATCCCAGTCTTCCTCGCTCTTGCTCACCACCGGCGCTTGCAGGTAGACGCCGGCGTCGTTGACCAGGACATCGACCCGGCCAAAGCGCTCGAAAATTCGTTCGGCGAGCCGCTGCACGGACTGCTCGCTGGCGACGTTGACGTCGAGCGCGAGCGCCTCGGCCCCTAGAGCGCGCAGCTTAGCCGCCACCGTTTTGGCTTTTTCCGCTTGCAGATCGGCGACGATCACTCGTGCCCCTTCTTGTCCCATGCCGAGCGCAATGGCGCGGCCGATGCCTTGAGCTCCGCCGGTGATCAGCGCCACTTTGTCTTGCAGTCGCATCGATTGA
>JBEVIO010000212.1:0-4667 GCA_040510635.1 Binatia bacterium
TAAGCGTAATCATTGGCAATCGCTGTCAACACCGAACTGTCGGTCGTCAGAGCAATGGCCGGCAGCGGCGGACGCTCGATCAAAAAGCGATTGGTGAATTCTGCGGCGATATGCTGCGCATCGGCAGCGCTGCCGCCGTTGCCGAAGAGCAAAAGCTTGTTGCCGCGTTTGAACGCCGCGACGATGGCGTCGATGGCCTGTGTGAGCGCTTCAAGATTGTCACGCAGGAACGCTTGCTTGACGCGGATGCTTTCGTCGAAAGCTTTGACGATGCTCTCTTTCACGACGCCTTCTCGTAGTGTCTGGCCATCCGGCTTTGCAAGCCGCGCTGCGCCAACGCCTCTTCGAACCACTGGCGCACGAGCGGCTCCTCGTCGCCGTATTCGATCTGCGCGCCACCTTTTTTGCGGTCGATTGCACCCTGATAGCGCGGGCGGACGCCCTGGTATTTCTTGCTGCCGAAGGCGCGCAATGCCAGATAGCGCGCCGGTTTGGCGCCGACATTGAAATGCTGATGCCACCAGTTCTCGGGCGGCACCACCATGCTGCCTTCATGCCATTCGTACTTTTTAATCGGTGCACCGTCCGGCCAGATCAGCGAATATCCTTCGCCGCCGAGGATAATGACATGCGCCCCGGCGCCATGTCGGTGCGCTTTCTTGTAAGTACCGACGGGAAATTCTGAAATATGACAAGCCGTGGTGTTTTCGGAGAGCTCGAATTTAATGTTGCTGCCGCCGGCGCCGCGTTCGTTGTAGTCAAGCAATTTGAAACCGCGGGCGTCAGGAACAAAATTCGTCTCCCAGACATTGCCTGCGAACTTGAACCCCTTGTAGTCGCCGGCGTACAAAGTTCCCTCGCCGTTGAAATAACTTTGGCGCGCGTCGAAGCGGTCGGCAAAAGCGAAGTCGTTGTGGAAGATAAAATCTAAATTATGCAGAAGATTGATCATCGTCGGCGCGGTGGTAACAGCCAGATAACGTGCCGGCTCTTTGCCGCTGCCATTGAAAAGCTGGTGCCAGGCATTGAGCGGCGGTGAAAAGAGCGAGCCTGCTTGCCATTCGAAAGTCTGCTTGCGTTCTTCGTCGTTCCAAACGGTGGTCGCGCCGCGGCCGCTGATGATGTAAATCGTTTCTTCGAACAATTGGCGTTGCGGCTTGAGGCTCTTACCGGGGGCGATCTCGCAGATGTAGCAATTATTGACCTGCCCGGCGCCTTCCATTTGCAGGAACGCACCGTTGCCGCCTTTGCGATCCCACCGTTCGAGCTTTACATCGCGAATGTCTTCGACGAAAAAGGTCCTGATGACGGGAATGCCTTCGCCTTCGACCCACTTTTCATAGCTCGATTTGTTGCCGTCGACGGTCGCAGCGGTTTCAGATGGTTCAGGTTTAGCCATGATTATTACGCATTGAATCGAAGACTGTTTTTTACCATAGGGCCTGCTGCGATGAAAGCAGACTTTAGCTGCGATAAAAGTCTAGGATTTTGTCTACGATCAGCTCTTGCTGTTGCCGAGTGAGCTCAGGATAGAGCGGCAGGGCTAAAACCTGACTAGCGGCGCGCTCTGCTTGAGGAAAGTGCCCCAGTTTATAGCCTAGACTCGCGAAACAGTTCTGTAAGTGCAGCGGCAACGGATAGTAAATCTCACTCTGAATTCCTTGTTCGGCGAGAAACCGTTTGAGGTCGTCGCGTCGGGTCGCGCGGATCACGTAGTTATTGAACACGTGCGACTTATCTTTGCTGAGGGGTGGAATGCCAAGGAGGCGTTTGCCGACCAATTCGCTTTCCTCGATTAATCGGCGATAGGTCTCTGCCCGTTGAATTCTCTCTTCGCACCATTCTTCAAGGTATTTTTGCTTTACCGAAAGCACGGCAGCCTGAAGGGAGTCGACACGGGAATTGATGCCGATTTCTTCATGGTAATACTTGGCGCGCTCGCCGTGCATGCGGAGCATTTTGAGTTTTTCCGCCACCTCCTCATCGTGGGTTGCTATCAGGCCGCCATCGCCGAAACCGCCTAAAGTTTTACTCGGGAAAAAGGAAAAGCAACCGAGAGCGCCGACCGTGCCGGCGAACGTTTCTTTGCCACCGACCACGGTTCTGGCGCCGCAAGCTTGCGCGACGTCTTCGACAATCTGCAAACGGTATTTCCCGGCCAGCTCCGTTAATTCGTTCATCGCGCAGCACTGGCCGAACAAATGCACCGGCAGCAAAGCGCGAATGCGCAGGCCGGTTTCGACATCTACCGTTTGACCATCATGATTCCGACCGCGCGTTTCGAGAAACTTTCTTAATTCCTCGACAGAAAGCAGACACGTGTCGGCATCGATATCGACGAATAAAGGTTTTGCGCCGAGTCGGACAATGGAAGAAACCGTCGAAAAGAAGGTGAAGGGCGTTGTAATAACCGCGTCGTCGGGTCCAATGCCGAGCGCCATGAGTGCCAAAAGAAGCGCGTCGCTGCCGGAAGCAACGCCGACCGCGTGTTTACAGCTTAGGTACGCTGCCATCTGCTCTTCGAAACCCTTCACCGCTGGGCCGAGAATGAACTGTTGCGACTCAATGACTTCGTCGATGGCCTGGCGCACCTCGTTGCGAATCTGACGGTACTGGGCGCGCAGGTCGACGATCGGAATTTTGTACGACGCGAGGCTAGACACTGGTTTTGACCGCTGGTGACTGACCTTTCAAAGCATTTTCCGCCACCTCGGCGAGCAACTGATCATGCTCATGGTCGAGAGCGAACACCCGGAACTGGACGACTTTGGAGGGAATAAACTCAAACAGCTCAGCCAAGGACTCCTTGGTGATTTCGCCGCTGGAGGGATCGAAAATATGGATTTGTTTTTTGCCCATGGCAAAGGGATTTTCCGGGCGCGGATCTTGGGTTGCCATGTCGACGCGAAAAACCAAATCTCGCGACGCCGCGGGCAATGCACTGCGAATGCGCTTTTCCCAGTCAGTATCCTGAATCAGCGCCACGCCGTAACGAAGCTCGTTCAACGAAAGCGTCCGGTCGTATGCCATTTTCCATTTGACCTCCCGGTGCAGCACCGTTTCCCATTCCTTGGCGAGCGCTTCTCGCTCGCTGTTTTGTCGGCGCCAGCGCGACACGTCTTCGAGCAACGACCAATCGGTCAAGTATAGATAATCCTCCATGTGGTCGAGAGGATTGCCCGGAAACAAAACCTTCATGGTTTCCGGAAAAATTTCTCTAAGATGCAAGTCGATGGCCCGGGTCGTGCGGTGATAATAAACATTGGTGTAAAGATAGAGCCGGGCGTTCAGAAAGGTCGTCAACGCGCCGTTGCCGGCTTTGTGAACGGTCAGGCCCTTCGGCGTGAAAAAGGTGTAATGAATCAGCCGCTCACGGTCGATGGGGCCGGGGTGAACGCCACACATGTACGAATCGCGCGAGACGTAGTCGAGGTTATCGAAAGTAAAAATGCCACCGGTCAAAGGCTGAAGAAAGCGCACCCACTTGGGCTTGCGATGGTCTTCTTTGCCATTCTTCTTGATCGGAAAAGCGACATCTTCGGGGCGCAACTCTTCGCCAGCGGCGAAAGGTCCGCTTGGACTGCGGCGTAATTGGCGAATGATGTCGCCCAGATGGTTTTGAATGATCGTCTGACCGAGATCTTCGTGCGTGAGATCGTAATTGGCGAGAAAATTATCATCGAAGAAGTGGCCGAACGGGCCGTGGCCGATATCGTGCAACAGCCCGGTGACGCGCATGTATTCCTCGATGAACGGCGCCGACGGACACTCGTCGCCCAGAACTTTTCTGAGGGACGGGTAGAGATGCTTGGCAAATTCTCCGGCGAGGTGCATGGCACCGAGGGAATGCTGAAAACGGCTGTGCTCGGCGGACGGATAGACCCAGCGCGCGCTCTGCAACTGATAAATATAGCGGAGCCGCTGCACCCAGGGCGAATCGATCAAAGCTTTCTCAGTGACCTCGCCCTTTTTCTGCGGCACGGTAAACTGAATATAACGATGGATCGGGTCGGCGATCAGCGCCGTGCCTTCGTATTCGTTATCGCTTACTAGAACCATCGGTTGCCCTTACGTGGGGTAAAGCGCCACTCGCACTGGTGCTGAGAATTTCTCCAATCTTGGCACACTCTTGTTAGACTTCGAAAATCACCTGCGCCGTCCACTGATTGCCGGTCTTATCCATGCGGCTCTTATGAAAGGCTATGGCGGCGATTTCCTGCTTGATCTCGTGGCGGTCAGGATCGATTTTTTCGCCGGCGACTTCCGCTTTGACGATCGTGTCTTTAACTTCGCGAATTTGAAAGTCCTTCAGCAGGTAGCCGCTTCCTTGGTATAAATAAAGCAACTCGCGCATCCAATTGACCATCAAATCGTCGCGATCCGTACCCTCGATCTCCAAGGGGATATGGTCTTTGCAGTCGACCTTGTCCAGGTCCGCTACCATGACGTCGAAAAGCGTGTACGCCGAGTTCGCGAAAAGGTCGGCCTGAGAAGCACCGACGACTTTCACGGCCAATTCCGATTGATGTTTGGTGATACGGTATTTCTTTTGGTTCTCCATGATTCGTCGACCTTCCGGATTACAGACTATTCATGATCTGCCTTTGGTCGCACTTGAGTGAGTTCGTGCCGGCCGGTGAAATCATCGTCCAAAAGTTGCCGGATTT
>JBEVIO010000213.1:0-4451 GCA_040510635.1 Binatia bacterium
TCACGACCGCGTGTTTGAGCGATACGGACTGAGCGGTGCGGGACTGCCGCCGATCTTGGTGTGAGTCGATTTCCGAGCTTTGCGCCTTGGCGTCTTTGCGGGAGATAATCCTAATCGGGAAAAGAATTTCCTCGCGCAAAGGCGCAAAGACGCCAAGGTAATAATTAATAAAAAGGGGCACGGCGTACCGGCCCCTTTTGTATTCCAGCTACGCGACTTCGAACGGCTAATGCTGCGCTTCCTGCCCCTCCAGCGCGAGATTGCTGTAATGATGTGACTTGGACACCGGCCCGATGCCTTTGATGATCGTCTGCCAGTGCTCGCCCTCGTCGTCGCTGTAGAAAATATCGCCGTCGGTGGTGCCGGCAAAAATCGCGTAGCCGCCGTTCCACGCGTCCATCGCCATGCCTTCGATGTTGGCGCGAATATGCTCGGGCAGGCCGCCGGTTAGAATATCCCAGCTCTTGCCGCCGTCGCGGCTGCGCGCGATACGCGCGTCGGCGGTGTGGAGTTTTCTCCACGTGCCTGGCCCCGTCTTCGCGCCGGCGACGAACAATAAATCCGGATTGCCGGGATGCACGAAGAACGGATCGACGTAGCCGATCCTGAAATCTCGCGGCGTCATGCTCTTCCAGCTCGCGCCGCCGTCGCTGCTGACGCAAAATCCCGCCGGCGTCTCCGGGCCGCAATTGGTCGTCGGCGCCGTGCCGTAGACCTTGCTCGGATCATTGGTTGGAATCAGCACGCGATGCGCATCGGGATTGATGTTGTCGATCGTCGTCCAAGTCTTGCCGCCGTCCGTGCTCTTGAGAAAGCCGCCGACCTCGACGGCGACGTGAATGATGTTCGGATCCTTCGGATGAAACGTGATGCTCTTGACGTGGGCGAGATGCGGCGGGCCGGGGAATGTCCATTTCTCCACGCCGGGCACTTGACGCAGTGCGGGCAACTCTGTCCAGCTCTTGCCGAGATCGTCACTGTAAAACAAATGCGCCGGCTGGGTGCCCGCGTAGACGCGCGGCTTGCCATCGACGAGTTGGCTGGCGAGAGAATAAATTTCCTTGTCGCCGATGCCGTTGTCACGCCGCTCCCAAGTTTTGCCGAGATCCGTGCTGGCGTAGATCTCACAACTATAAGTGCCGCCGAAAAGCGTCTTGGTCGTGGGCTCGAAGACGATCGAGCTGAAGTGCTTACCGGGAACCATCGTGCCCTCGCCCTGCCACGCGCCGCTGCGTTTTTGAAATGCGAAGATGCCGTCGACGGTGCCAACGAGCAACTTATCTTTCGCGACTTCGCCCTGGGTGAGCGACTGACCTCCGGGTGACAAGCATACAAACATAGCCGTCCTCCTTTCCTGGTTACACGAGCCTTTGGTTAGGTGAATAATTTACAATCTATCCGACAGGGCCTCACTTTACTTAAGGAGTCGGCGTCTCGTCAAGATGGCGAATATTGCCTCGTTCCCGCCAGCTTAAAGCTCTGTTGCATCGATGGCGCGGCCTTCACGAACCTTTTATCCGCCGCTTTGTCTAATCCAGCCAGTACGAATCAGCCGTAGCCAACTGGAGGAGCGCCAATGCCGACGAAATTTTCTTCTCTCCCAGTCTCGCGCTTTTTTGCCAGCGACCCGCGTCACTATCAGATCGCCGTCCTCGCGGCTCTTTTAGTATACGGTGTCGGCTGGCTTGGTTTCGATACCGCCGGGCGTGAAATTACCCTCTTACTCGCCACAGCTCTAATCACGCAGTTTCTCTGCGGAAAGTTTTTCTCGGTATCCGCTTTCGACCCACGCAGCGCGCTGATCTCGGGACTCTCCCTCTGCTTACTGCTGCGGACCAACAGCACCTTTCTGCTAATCCTCACCGCGGTGATTACGATCGCGAGTAAATTCGTTCTCAAATGGAATCACAAGCATATCTTCAATCCGACCAACTTCGGCATCGTCGCCATGCTCGCGCTCAGCGGCGAAGTCTGGGTCTCGCCGGCACAGTGGGGCAGCAAACTTTACTTCGGCTTTCTGATGGCGTGCCTCGGCGGCATGGTCGTGCACCGCGCGCTGCGCAGCGACGTGAGTTACGCATTTATTTTTTCCTATGCGGCGATCCTCTTCGGTAGAGCCTATTGGCTCGGCGATCCGCTGGCGATTCCGCTGAAGCAACTGCAAAGCGGCGCGCTTTTGCTGTTCACGTTCTTCATGATTTCCGATCCCAAGACCACGCCGGACTCGCGCGCCGGGAGAATTCTCTTCGCTCTGCTAGTCGCCGGCGGCGCCGCCTATGTCCAATTCGTTCTTTATCGGACCAACGGCTTACTCTGGTCCCTGGCGCTCTGTTCGCTGCTGACTCCGCTCGTCGATTACCTGCTTCCGGGAACAAAATATCAATGGACCAGTCCAACCAATGGCAACAAAGGAGAACTACATGAAAAAGATCGCCTGGTTCTTGGCCCTGTCCCTCGGCCTGTTGGTTCAAGCGGATTCGGCCTATAGTTTTTGCGGCTTTTACGTCGCCAAAGCCGACACGAAGATTTTTAACAAAGCGTCGCAGGTCGTTCTGGCGCGCCAAGACGACAAAACAGTCATCACGATGGCGAACGACTTTAAGGGCGATCCGAAAGAGTTCGCCGTGGTGATTCCCGTGCCAACCTTGATCGAACGCGGCCAGATCAACGTCGGCGACAAGAACATGATCGACCACTTGGACGCTTACACCTCGCCGCGGCTCGTGGAATATTTTGACGGCAGTCCTTGCCAGCTTGCTTTGATGGAACGTCGAATGAGCCGCGACGCCGCGCTGCCGGCTTCTAAATCCTTACTTGCCCGAGCGGAAGCATTGGGGGTCACCGTTCAAGCGCAATATACGGTCGGCGAATACGACATCGTTATTCTCTCGGCAAAACAAGGCCAAGGATTGGAAACATGGCTTAAAGAAAGCGGCTATCGGCTGCCCAGAGGCACCTCGGAAGTGCTCGGCAGCTATATCAAACAGAAAATGCACTTCTTCGTCGCCAAGGTGAATCTGAAAGAGCAGTCGAAACTCGGCTTCAACTATCTGCGCCCGATCCAGGTCGCCTATGAGTCGCCGAAGTTTATGCTGCCGCTTCGTCTCGGCACGCTCAACGCCGACGGCTATCAGGAATTGTTCATCTACACGCTAACCCAAAAAGGCCGCGTCGAACCGACCAATTACCGTTCGGTCAAGCTGCCGACGGGAATGGATCTGCCGATCTATATCAAGACACGCTTCAAAGATTTTTATCGCGATATGTTCGATCAACAAGTGAAGCAAGCGGACATGCGCGCAGTTTTTACTGAATACGCCTGGGACATGAACTGGTGTGATCCGTGCGCAGCCGAGCCGCTCGCCTATGAAGAGCTTCGTGGGCTGGGTGTTTTCTGGTTGAGTCATGAGGTAGGATCCGCATTCCCTGGTCCCGGCCGTCGGCCGGTTCCGCCACCGACGAGCGGGGCGCGAGATGTTTTCGTCACGCGCCTGCACGTGCGCTACGACGCGCAGCATTTTCCCGAAGACTTGGTGCTGCAGGAAACCGCCGATCGTAATAACTTCCAGGCACGTTACGTGTTGCGCCATCCCTGGAAAGGCGAGGAAGCGTCCTGCCCCGCGAGTGAGGATTACCGTCGGGAAGTCATTCGACGCCAGGAAAACGAGGCGCGCCAGCTCGCCGATCTCACCGGCTGGAAACTGGCCGATATCCGCGCTCAGATGAATTTAGGCCGTGACACCGCCGACACTCAGGGGAAATGGTGGCAAAAGCTTTGGTCACGATAAAGCCGGTCTAGCATCGTTCACCAACCGCTTGGCAGCAGCAAACCCGTGTGAATTTGCATGCCAGGGCAGACGCCTGCGTCTGCCCTGTGCGACTATCCACAGCGGTACATTTACTTGACGCCATCCGGCGCTTCGCAGTATCTTCCTCGCCGTGCGGGAGGAACTCGATGAAACAGTCTCAGAAATCGGTTGCAACATCCCATGAAATTGCGTTTCACGCGTCCGGCTTTTTGGTTAAGGTGGAAGGCTCGTGGACCGAGCCCGCTTTGGCGCAATTCCGCCATTTCTTGCGTCTTCGCCGTTTATCACCGGCTGCCGATGAACTGCTTAACCTTCTAACTCAAGCAAAGGAAAATTATTGCGCAGGAAAGAATCGTTTGTATCTCTGCGCGGCGCAACCTTGCTGTGGCCAATCGAGCTTCGATACTTCTGCCGACGCCCTCGAGAGCCTGAGCCGCGAGCTCGGTTTGCCGATTGCCAAGACCGGCTGCCAGGGACCGTGCAAGCAAGCGCCGGTGTTATCGCTGCGCATCGGCGAGCGCCAGCAGACGTTCGCTCAGGTCAACAGCGAGAAAGACTGGCGCGCCGTGTTCGCCTTCGTCAAAGCTGCCGTGCAAACCGGTTCGCTGCTGATCGATCCGGGCAAGGCCGAAGAATTTCTTC
>JBEVIO010000214.1:0-5186 GCA_040510635.1 Binatia bacterium
CAAACGGGAGAAATTCGCAAAAGGGCTGATAGGTTGCCTATGTGAAAGTCACGAGTCCGGGAGTCTGGATGGTCCGCGTCGAGAAACGCATCGAAGCCAACGCCAGGGACTTCGACCTTTTATCGCTCAAGGCGACCCTCGTATTTTCCGTTCACTGATATAAAACCGTACCATGCGAACCATTGCAGAACAGACTTCCGTACAAGAATCATCGAATCGCACGGCCATTTTTTCGATTGTCTGCGGCACCCACTTCGTCAATCACTTCCAATCGGCGATGCTCGGCGTGATCTATCCCCTGATGATGAAAGAATTGGGTATGAGCTACATCGCGATCGCGTCCCTCGCCGCGGTTTACAATACTCTGGGCAGCGTCTTTCAGGCCATGTACGGCTTCGTCGTCCCCTACGTGCGGCGCGGTGTAATCCTCGGCTTGGGGAATTGTCTGCTTGGGCTCTCTGTCGCCGCCAGCGGTTTTGCCTCGAGCTTCAACCAGTTTTTTACCGCGCGATTAGTCGGTGGGATCGGCTCTAGCCCACAGCACCCGGTGGGTTCGAGCATGCTCGCCAGCCATTTCGGTGACGCCCGCGGCCGCGCTCTGGCTTTCCATTCGACCGCCGGCCAGATCGGCAGCTTGCTGGCGCCTTTGGTGGCAGCGGTACTGGTTGTTTATTTGGGCTGGCGCGGCGTCTTTTGGGCGGTGGGAGCTTTCTCGGTCGCGATGGGCATCGTCTGCTTTATCTTTCGCGACACCTTGCGTACGACGAATCAAGATAAGCCGAAATCACGGCTCGCTCCTGTCGGTTGGGAAGCTTACAAAACTTGCTTCAAGAATAAGAATATCATGTTGGTCTCGCTAGTATTTATGGCCGGCGCGGCGGGCCGCGGACAAGACATCAACGAAGTGTATATCATTCCTCACTTCGTGCACGATTTTAATCTTAGCATCACCTACGGCGCTTTCCTTTTTACGTTTATTCAGGTGGGCAGCCTGATCGGACCTTTCGTTTGGGGCTGGATCTCGGACCGCTTCGATCGAAAACTGGTCATCCAAGCTTCACTTCTTATGTCGGCGCTGTGCACCCTCTGGCTCGCCTGGCAGCAAAACGTTTCCGCCGGCCTCTTCGTCAATCTGGTGATCTACGGTGCCGCCGTCACGTCGCGCCAGACTCTCACTCAAGCGCTGCTGGCCGATCTCGTCGGCGACGAGCTTTTCGATGCCGCTTTCAGCCTTTATTATTTTATCGGTTTTGTTTCGATTCCTTTTTGGACCGTGATCACCGGGGGAGTCATGACGACATATGGTTTCGGCCCGGCTTTTACCGTGATCTCGACTTCTTATCTGCTTGCCATGAGCCTTCTGGTCCTGCTGCGCACCCCCGCAAAAGCACAAAAAGTCGCCTCAGTACGCGAACCGTAAAATCCCAATGCAACGCTTGCCCTCTCTTCCGTATATCGACGCTGCTCAAGGAATCAGGATGACGAAAGGTTCTTTATTCGCTGCTTCCTTGCTCGCTTCGGTACTGATTCATCTCGCGGCGCTTATCTCGGTGTCGGTATTAATGGGTCATCAGAACCAATTCGCTACCCGCAGTTTAATTCCAATATCGCTTTTGGAGCCATCGCAGGAAACAAATACAACTCCGGCGCGGGACAAAGATATCTCTCTCGCAAAAAAATTCGAGCCAGTAGCGCGAAAGCCTCAACACGCGCAAAACCCGCCGCTCGGAAGCAAACGCGAACAAGCTAAAACCGAGCTTCCGCCTCCGGCGAAACCCAAGGAGGAAACGGCAAAACCGAGTGAAAACAAAGTGTCACCGACGCCGATGATCGAGCGCGCTTTCCCCGAGCTCTCCCGTGATGAAGGTGGCGGCAGCGCCGCCGGGGCGAGTACTTTTTCCGATAGCGCCGATAACGGCGTCGTGCCTGGCTCAGGAACGGCCGGCGGAGGCGGCACTGCCGTCGCCGGACTCGGCCGCGGTGGCGGCGCCCCGGGTTTGCCGGCGCCCGCAGGCCCGCTTCGAACGAATCGCGAAGCGAAGCCGATTCAAACGGTCCGCGCCGTCTACCCGCCGATGGCTCTGCGCATGGGTATGGAAAGCGATGTGACGCTGAAAATCGAAGTCGATCCTGACGGGAAAGTGACCAGAGCGGAGATCACCAAGAGCGGCGGTGCGGGCTTCGACGAAGAAGCCTTAAAAGCAGTCCAGCAATCGCGCTTCGCGCCAGCGCAAAAAGACGGTCAAAACGTGCCGGCCGCGTTTACCTACGTTTATCGCTTCAGACTACAAAAATAATCCAAGAGTCGTCATTATTAGAAGGAGATTTAATATGGCAAGTAGTTCTCACTCTTCCCACGGGCACGATCCCCATCATTGGGATTCAGCTGAATATGTTTCGAACTGGGCAAAGGGGCAGGATCCCAAGGAAAGAAATCGGCACGAAGCGTTCCGCTTGCTCGCCGATACCATTCCGTTCAACAAAACACTCCCGATCCGCATCTTGGATCTCGGCGCCGGTTACGGCGGATTAACGAAGTTTCTGCTCGAAAGTTTTCCCAACGCCACGGCCGTGTGTCAGGACGGTTCGAAAGAGATGGCCAAGCTCGGCGGCGAGCGCATGAAAAATCTCGCCGGCCGATTCGAGTACGTTCTCTGCGATTTTGCCGAGCCTGGCTGGAGCCAAAACCTCAAAGGACCTTTCGAAGCCGTGGTTTCTTCGATCGCGATCCATAACGTTGGCAAGCCGAAAATTATTCAAAGGATTTACGAAGATGTTTTTCCTTTGGTGAAAACCGGTGGCTGCTTTTTAAATTTCGACCGGCACCGTCCGCCGATCGCGGATCAAATGCAGTGGCTGCGCGGCGCCGGCTTCGCCGACGTGCAATGTTTTTGGCAGGACGAAAGCCGCGCCGTATTCGGCGGTTTCAACCGAGCCTAACAAACCATGAGAGTGAAGTTGATACTGCTCCTGGTTTTGCCGTGGTTTTGCGTGAGCCTCGGCTGCTCGAGAAAAGAACCCAGCCGTGCGCCGGATGCTGCGCAAAAATTAAAGATCGTCACAACGGTAGCGCCGATCACCAGCATCGTGGAGAACGTCGCCGGCGATAAGGCGGACATCGCCGGTATCATCCCGGAAGGGATCAACTCGCACACTTTCGAGCCGGCGCCGTCGGATAGCAAGTTGCTGAGCAAGGCCGACATCATTATTTTCAACGGGCTCGACCTTGAAACACCGACGGTGAAGCTCGCGCAAGCCAACTTGAAACAAGGAGCGGCGATCTATTCACTCGGCGACAAAACGATCAAGCAAGACCAATACATCTACGACTTCAGTTTCCCCAAAGAACAGGGCCATCCCAATCCGCACCTCTGGTTGAATCCCGAATACGCGATGCGCTACGCGGCTCTGGCGCGCGACGAGCTCATTGGCCTCGATCCGAAAAACAAGAGCTCGTATGAAACTAATAGCGCGCAGTTCATAAAAAAACTCGAAGCGCTTGATCAGGCGATTAAAGACTCGATTCAGACCATTCCGACGGGCCAACGTCGCCTGCTCACTTATCACGACTCGTGGCCCTATTTTGCGCGCCGTTATGGCTTCCAGATCATCGGCGCGGTGCAACCGTCCGACTTCGCCGATCCGAGCCCCAGGGAAGTAATCCGACTGATCGAACAGATCCGCAAAGAAAAAGTTCCGGCCGTCTTCGGGTCCGAGGTTTTTCCGAGTCCGGTGCTCGAACAGATCGCACGAGAAGCAAAAAGCCGGTATATAGACAAGCTCAGAGACGACGAGCTGCCGGGCAAACCCGGCGATCCGCAGCATTCTTATATTGGTATGATGGTGGAAAATATGACGATCATATTCGAAGCTCTGGGCGGCTCCGCAGATGCGCTCAAGAAAGTCGATCCGGCGCCGGTCGCCGGTTCGCACGCCGACTACCGGAGAAAAAACTGAGAATGGTAAATCCGCACGACCATCGGCCCGGCGATCCACACAGTCTCCATCCTCCCGGCGTCGAAGAGCGCTCTTTCACTCGCCTCGCCGGCGTCGCGCTCGTGGAGCTGGCGAATGTCAGCAATAGCTACGGCGCCACGCCGGCGCTGACAAACGTTTCGTTAAAGATCTGGCCGGGACAGTTTATGGCGATCGTTGGGCCCAACGGCGGCGGCAAAACGACCCTGCTGCGCACGATCCTCGGCATGGTATCGACGACGACGGGGCAAGTTCTGCTGCGCGGGCGGGAAGCCAAACGTTCGGCACTGCAGCGGATCGGCTACGTGCCGCAATTGGAAACCATCGACTGGAACTTTCCGATCACGGTCGAGGAAGTGATTTCCATGGGGTTCTTCGTCAAGAGTCGCTGGTTCGGTGGCATCGGTGAGAAGGAAAAACGCAAACTCCAGGAAATCATGAAGCGGTTGAATCTAGACGGTCTCGGCGCTCGCCATATTCGTGAGCTTTCCGGCGGCCAGCAACAGGCGGTGTTTATCGGCCGCGCCCTCCTCGGCGATCCCGAATTGATCTTGCTCGACGAGCCGGCGTCCGGACTCGACATTCGCTCACGCGATGACGTCATTCACTTCCTCCACGAGATCAATCACGAAGGGGTCGCCATCGTGCTGACGGCCCACGATTTGAACTGGGTGGCCGCCCACTTGCCTTGGGCGGTGTGCCTCAACCATCGACTGATTGCCGAAGGCCGACCCCATGAAATTTTTAACGCCGACGTCTTAAAAGAAGTTTACAGCGGCGAGCTCGTTGTCATGCATCAAGACGGCATGGTCATGATCGGCGAACGCCCCCACGCACCACACAACTAACATCGCATTGAGTTCAAGCCGCAACCGCTCAACATAAAGTCGCCGCATTTGAACCCTGCGTAGTTTTATCTAAGTAACGATTGAACCTCCAATGTCTCTTCTAGTTCCCTTCGAATACGAATTTTTTCGTAACGGCTTCATCGCAGCGGTGGTGATCGGCGCGCTCTGCGGCTTTATTGGCGTCTATGTCGTCCTGCGGCGCATGAGCTACATTGGCCACGGCCTGTCCCACGCGATCTTCGGTGGCGCGGTGCTTAGCTACGTGCTCAACATTAATTTTTTTATCGGCGGCGGGCTCTGGGCGTTACTCGCCGGCGTTTTGATTCACTGGATCAGCCACCGCCGTTGGGTCGGCGCTGACGC
>JBEVIO010000215.1:0-3329 GCA_040510635.1 Binatia bacterium
GTTGGCGTTCGCCAGGTTGCCGATATAGTTCGGATGGTTGTTGGGAAAAGCATCCTGGCGCTTGTAAGAAGTGAGTACGGGAACCTGAAATCTTTCAGAGAAACCGATCAACTCCTGCCGCGCGTTGGAATATTGCGTTCCCGACCCGGCGATCAAGACCGGCTTTTTCGCCACGTTGATGCGTTCGACGATTTGCTCGATCGATTTCGCATCGGGCTCGCATCGCACGGCCGGATACGGATCGATCATGGAAATCTTCGCGTCTTCCTCGAGCATGTCGCGCGGCAACGACACGACGACCGGGCCGGGGCGGCCGCTGCGCGCGATGTGAAACGCTCGCGCCATGATGCGCGGAACTTGCCGCGCGTCGTTGATCTCGATAACCCATTTGGCGATGGTGCCGAAAAAATGCGTGTAGTCAATTTCCTGTCCCGCTTCCCGGCCGCGCGCCGCCCGACCGACTTGTCCGACGAGCAGCACCAGCGGCACCGAATCGTATTTTGCGCTATGCACCGCGATACTTGCGTTGGTCGCCCCTGGACCGCGGGTAACGAGACAGACGCCCGGCATGCGCGTCGCCTTGGCGTAGCCCTCCGCCATGAAACAAGCGCCGCCTTCCTGGCGATTGGTAATCAGGCGAATTTCCGGCGTGTTGTAGAGTCCGTCCAGAACCGCGACATAGCTTTCACCCGGCACGCAGAAGACATGCCGTACCCGCTCGTTGCGAAGACATTGAGCCACTGCGTGACCGGCGATCATAATCTTTCCCCCAATTCTACGAATAATTTATCGACGTGAATTCAATCTGTCCTATAGCGCCCGTTTGCCGGTGCTGTCAATGTTGCGAGATGGCAACATGACCTAATCGAACTTCGCGCGCCATCACTCTCTGAGGAATACGATCATCGTCGACAATTGACACGCTATTTGGCGGAGTGTTAAGCGATATGAAGCTTTGATTTGGAAAGTTGTTCGGGAGATTTCTTTGAAAAGATTTTCTTGGCTACTGCCGCTGTTTCTGCTAACTCCCACCGCCTGGGCGCAGACTTCTTTTTATCAGGGCAAAACCATCACCGTCATCGCGGCCGCAAGCGCCGGCAGCGCTTATGATCTTTACGCGCGGCTCATGGCCCAGTTTATGGGCAAGCATATCCCGGGTAACCCGAATTTCATCGTGCAAAACATGACCGGCGCGGGCTCGATCATCGGCGCGAATTATCTCTACAATGTTTCCAAGCCTGACGGCCTGACCATCGGCGCGATTCAGCCGTCGATCTATTTCAACCAGCTCATGAAGCAAAAAGAAGTGCGCTACGACTGGGCAAAGTTCGCCTGGATCGGCAGCTCGGATAAGTCGGATTATCTTCTCTATATGCGCGCCGATCTGCCTTACAAAACTTTGGCCGACGTGCGCAAAGCCAAGGAACCGCCCAAATGCGGTTCGACGGGAGCGGGAACTTCAGGCAGCTACATGCCAAAGCTGCTCGAAGAGACGTTGGGAACGAAATTTACTATAGTCGCGGGCTACCAGGGTGGCGGAGAGATCGATCTCGCCGTCGAGCGCGGCGAGCTTCACTGCCGCGCCTTTACGATTCAGGCCTATCATTCTCGCGAGCCGTATTACACCTGGCGCAAGAAAAACTTCGCGCGCATTTTGATGCAAACCGGCCAGACCCGCGATCCGCGTTTGGCTGACGTGCCGACTCTGCGCGAGCTGATGGACGAGCACAAGACGCCCGAAGCAGATCGGCGCATGGTCCCGATGGTGCTTGCCGCGACCGATTTCGGCCGCCCCATCGTCGCGCCGCCCGGAATCCCAACGGATCGCCTGAAAATTTTCCGCGAAGCGTTTCTCAAAACCATGAAAGACCCGGAGCTCCTGGCGGAAGCCAAACGAAAGAACTTTGATATCACGCCGTCCACGGGCGAAGAGCTGGAAGCATTGGCAAAGCTCGTCATGGCTCAGCCGCCGGACGTCGTAGAGCGGGTCAAGGTTTTAATGGAGCAGTAATCCCCGAATCGAAGCCGATTTTAATCCGCCGCCGCGCCGTCAATTGAAAGGCATCGATGACGGTGTTAACGCGTCCAGGATATAACCTAATCCACTGAATCAGAAAGCGAGATCTCCATGAGCGAAAACTCGACCACTCAATCCCGTTATATCAAGTCGTACGAAATCCGCCGCGCCTATCAAGGTGGCGTGCAATACCCGCCGGCGGTCAGCGGCGTCCAAGGCGCCATCGACATCCACTGTCACGCCGACGCGGCGCACCAGGACGCGCTCTCAGTGGCGAAGCTCGCATCGAAGAACGGCATGCGCGGCATACTTTATAAATCCATCGCCGGCAAGCAACGCGCCGAATCGGTAAAGAAGGTGCGCGAAGCGCTGCACCGTTGGTGCGACGAAGAAAAAGTCGAGCCGATTCTGTGCTGGTCCGGCTGCAACGTCGCCAACCGCGCTGCGCCGCCGTCGGCGGCGAAAATCCGCGAGCAGCTCGATGGCGGCATCAACGCCGTCTGGATGCCGGTGGCGATGCACGCAAATACGCTGAGCCAGATCGGCGGCCGCAAATCTTGGTGGGACCCAACTGCCGGACGTGGTGAATTGACACCGGCATTAAGCTGGGATGAAGCGCTCAAGGTCGGCCAATATCTTTTGGATGAACATGGCAAGCTCAAACAAGAAATAAAAGAGATCATCCAAGTTTTACACGATC
Source organism: Binatia bacterium (assembly GCA_040510635.1). Lineage (GTDB taxonomy): Bacteria > Desulfobacterota > Binatia > UBA9968 > UBA9968 > DP-20. The sequence continues at coordinate 2,718 of JBEVIO010000215.1, forward strand.
GCGACGTCCCCTTGTTTTTCGGCCACGCGACCCACCCGGAAATCTATGCGTTGGCCGAAGAGTGCCAAAAGATCGGCCACAAAAAGGCGGTGATCGATCATCCCTTCAGTCCGTTTGTGAATTTGAGCATCCCGCAGATGACCGAGCTCGGCAAAGCCGGCATGTATCTTAACTTCACCTACGACGAGCTTTCGCCGCTGCTCGGCGTCGATCCCTTCGATATGTACAAAGCGATCCGCAGCATCGGCGTAGAACAGGTGACGCTCTCCAGCGATTGCGGCGAACCGCTCTTTCCCAATTCGGTTGAAGGCATGAGACAAATGCGCGCTTACATGGAGGCGTTCGGCCTGAGCAAAGAAGAGATCAAAACCGTGAGCTGCGACAACCCGGCGAAGATTCTGGGCTTGAAAGCGGCCTGAGCAGTTCCACGCAAATCACACCCCATTGGAAAGATTTCTCGCTCGCCGCTCGAAATGACAACTCCAGCAGATTGTCACCTCGAACGAAGTGAGAGATCTTTCCGAACTGATAATCCGCAACTGAGCGAGCCGACTGATCGTAGCGTGATCTCGAAACCCAACACGCATCACGAACACGTCCACGAATCACCTC
>JBEVIO010000216.1:0-4738 GCA_040510635.1 Binatia bacterium
GTCACAGAGACCTGGCCGCGCAATCCAACCGCCGCCACCGAGCGCAAGGTGTTCTTGGTAGACCGGCCCAATTCAGTGCAAACCACGCTGGCGCTCGGGAACATTGCCATCGACCGACGCAATCCGGATTACCCGTCGATGGTGGTGATGAACCACGTGATCGGCGGCGGCGCCTCGTCGCGCTTGTTTCTGAACCTGCGCGAGGAGAAAGGCTATACCTACGGCGTTTACAGCGATTTCAGCGCGCTCAGGTATCCGGGACCCTGGCGCGCGGGCGGTAATCTGCGTACCGAAGTCACCCAAGGCGCGCTCGTGGAATTTTTTAACGAGATTCGCCGCATCCAAGACGAAAAGGTTCCAGCCGCGGAGCTGGAAGCGAGCAAGCGCTCGATCGTCGCCAGTTTTGCGCTGTCTCTGGAACAACCCACGCGAGTGCTCGGCTTTGCCATCACGAGAAAACTCTATGATCTTCCCGCCGATTATTGGGATACTTATCCGGCAAAGATTATGGCGGTGAGCGCTGAAGACGTGCAACGTATCGCGCGTAAATATTTGAAGCCGAATAGCTTGCAAGTGGTCGCCGTCGGCGACGCCGATAAGATCAAGGCGATCCTGGAACAGTACGGCAAGGTGGAAGTTTTCGACGCCAATGGCGCACCGCTGCCAGGCGCCGCCAAGCCTTGAGCGTCCGCACACCGTTGCCACACTGTTGTCTCTTGTTTCTAATGCCCTTCTGCAAATATACTTCGGTCGCGATCAAATCGAATAACGGAGCCTAAAAATGTCGGGTGAACCGTCTGTTTCTTCTGGAGCATTGACCGGTCTGCGAGTTCTCGATCTCACTGGACGAATGGGCGGATATTGCGGGTTATTGCTTGCCAATCTCGGCGCCGAAGTGATTCTCGTTGAACCGCCAGGGGGGGACCGGCTGCGCGGCGAAGGACCGTTTAAAGACGACCAGGCCGATCGAGAGCAAAGTTTATCGTTCGCGGCGTATCATACGAATAAGCGCGGCGTCGTCTTGAACTTGGAGAACGACGACGATCGAACCGCTCTGCGCGAGCTTGCGCGCGGCGCCGACGCATTGCTTGAAGATAAGCCGGCGGGTTATCTCGATGGTCGTGGGCTCGGCTATCGAGCGCTGCAATCGATCAATCCCACCCTAGTGTTGACTTCGATCACCGGCTTTGGCCAAGCCGGGCCCTATCGCGATTTCAAAGCACCCAATATTGTTGCCTTTGCGATGGGCGGGCTGATGAATGTATGCGGCCACCCGGGCCGCGCACCGCTTATGGGCCCGTGCGATATTGCATACCATTTGGGCTCGGTCCACGCGGCTTTCGGCACCTTGGCCGCGCTCTTTAACCGACGCACCACAGGCCGCGGCGAACACGTCGACGTATCTTTGCAAGATGTGCTGGTCGCCGATCCGTTTCTCCGTGTCATGACGCGTTACAGCGTCACCGGCGAAGTGCCGCAGCGCACCGGGCACAGCCAGTCGACCACGGTGGCGGAAACCTATCAATGCCGCGACGGCTATGCGCGCATCTTCATCAATCAGGCGGATCATTGGAAACGTTTTGTCGAGTGGCTCGGCCGGCCGCCGGAGCTGCTCGATCCGAAATTGGAAAACGTGCAGAACCGTTTCCCTTTGCGCCAAATCATCGACCGGCTGGTCGAAGCGCGGACGCTCAATTTCGAAGTGCAAAAATTTTTCGACGAATTCCAGTCGCTGCGCTTGGCCGCCGCGCCGATCAATTCACCGAGCGCCTTTCTCGCCGACGAACAGACGCGTCACCGCGCATTTGTGACCGAGGTCGAACACCCGCAGTTGGGACGGCATAGTTTTCCCGGCGATCCTTATCATTTGTCCGAGAGCCCCTGGCGGGTCGAGCGCGGCGCGCCGCTGCTCGGCGCAGACCAGGCGCAAATAGGCGCGGCCTGGACCAGCCCGTCGTCATGGTTGACGGAATGCCGCAATGGCGCGTCAGCATCGGCGCCCGGGAAAAATCTTTTCGAAGGGATTCGCGTGATCAGCTTTCCCACCGGCATCGTTGGCCCGGCGCTCGCTGGGATGCTTGCCGAACATGGCGCGGAGGTCATTGCCATCGAAGCGAGCAGGTCCGTGCGCAGCCCGCAACGCGGCCAGAAATTTCAAATCGCCGCGGATCTGGAAAGCAACCGCGACCGCAAGCGCATCGTCGTCGACATGAAACATCCCGATGGCGTGGCTCTGGTAAAGCGTTTGATCGCCAAATCCGATGTCGTCGTGGAAAATTTCAGCGCCCGGGTGATGGCGAGCTGGGGCATGGACTACGCGCACCTGAAAGAGGTCCGGCGCGATATCATCATGGCGAGTCTGCAAGCGTTCGGCCAGACCGGGCCGCGCCGTGAATACGTGAGCTTCGGGCCGATCCTGATGTCTTATTGCGGTATGGCCTATCTCTGGCGCGATCCGGAAATCGAACGGCCTGGCGCCGCCTGTCAAACCGCTTTTCCAGATTACGTCGCGCCTTCTTACGGCGCCGTCGCCATTCTCGCCGCGTTGCATTTTCGCGCGCGCACCGGCCAAGGCCAGTACATCGATATTTCCCAGGCGGAAACAGCGGCAGCGATGATCGGGCCGGCGTATTTGGAATATCTCGTTAGTGGCCGCGAAGCGCAGCCATGCGGTAATTTTTCTCCGACCGCCGCGCCGCATGGCTGCTATCGCTGCAAAGGCGCCGATCAATGGTGCGTTATCGCCATTCAGTCCGAGGACGAGTGGATGCGTTTCTGCGATATCGCCGGTCATCGCGAGTGGCTGACGGATCATCGGTTTTCCGAGCCGGCGGCGCGCCTGGCCTATCGCCTGGAGCTCGATTATTGGATCGGCGAATGGACGGCGAAATATACGCCGCACCAGGTGATGATGCTGCTACAGCGAGAAGGCATCGCTGCTGCCGCGGTGCAAACGGCCGAGGATCTTTATCGCGATCCGCACCTGCGCGAGCGCGGCTTCGCGCGCGAAGTTTTTCATCCGCAAATCGGTTGGGTGACGCGCGCCGGGCCGTCGGTGCGCATGATCGAGCACGGTTTCACGCCGCGCGGTGAGGCGCACGTCGCCGGTCAGGACAACGAAGCAGTGTTAAGCGAAATCCTCGGTATGTCACGTGCTGAGATCCTCGACCTAAGCGAGCGCCAGGTTCTGCGTTAGAGGGAAAAACTAATTTGTGACTGCCATCGTGCCGGAACCAGAAGCCAGGCGAAAGCAGTTCAGGGTCGATCGTGCGATTCGCCGGGCGGAGCGCCATCTCGCCGGCGCCGATCCGGTCATGAAACTGCTAATCGCCCGACACGGCCGCTGTCCGCTCGCCGAGCGCAACTTCGAGCCGTTTCACATGCTCGCCAACTCGATCATCAGCCAGCAGCTTTCCACCAGAGCCGCCGCGACCATCAAGCAACGGATCGGCGCGCTTGTCGGTGTGCCGTTTCAAGCGGATAAAGTTCTTGCCGTGCCGCAGGAGCTATTACGTAGCGCTGGATTGTCCGCAGCAAAGGCGCGCTACATCCACGAGCTCGCTGCGCGCGTGTGTGACGGCCGATTGAATTTCATTGAGCTCATCCCATTTGGTGACGAGCAGTTGATTGAAAAGCTCAGCGAATCGCCCGGCATCGGCCGTGGACCGCTGAAATGTTTTTGCTTTTCGGTCTCAAGCGTCTCGATGTGCTCGCCCTTGGCGATGCCGGCTTGCAGCGCGCGGTGCGATTGCTTTACGGTAAAAAACGTAAATCGCCGACGCTGTTGCCGCGGATCGCCGAAGCATGGCGGCCTTACCGCTCGATCGCGAGCTGGTATTTGTGGCGCTCGTTGGAAAGTAACTAGTGTCGCGTAATGATTATTCCGTGGTCCTGTCATGTTTGCGCAAAGCAGTTTGACAAGTAGGCCGGCGGGATTTGCGCCAAGTGTAAGAAATCGACTTGCCTAAAACATCTAAAACTCTTCGGTTACGTGAAAGATCAGGGCCCGGCGAAGACGAGCAGATTACTTGTGTCAATTGCATCAGCCTTGGCGAAGTATGGCCGCAGTTGCGGAGCAGCTTCTTTTCAAAGAATGCCTGGGTGCGCCGTCTGGGGCTCTGAAGCGCCGGCCCGCGGGTTTTACTATCCGGCCTTACGAATTTTGCTCGCCCAAATATCGCTAATCTCTTTCGATGCGGCAATGCGACCGTAGTGTTTTTTGACCAACGCGACCGCTTCGTTATGCGCTTGCGGTCCGTAAGTCGTGGCGCAGCAATCTTCGACGAGCGTGATGTAGTAATCGAGCATGAAGCCGACGGTGAGCGTATGAAAAACGCACATGCCGGTGCCGACGCCGGTGACGAGCAGGCTTTTGACGCCGCGAGCGCGCAGCAGCATGTCGAGATCGGTGCCGATAAACGCGCTGTAGCGGTGTTTGGTGACGATCATGTCACCGTCTCGCGGTTCTAGGCCGGCGTGAAACTCGGCGCCCCAGGTGCCTTCGGCGCAGGCGAGCAATTGCGGATTCTTGAATTCCGTCCAAACCGGTGAGTTGGTCCATTGGTTGCCCGAGGTTTTCACGAAGCAGATCGGAAAATTATGGGCGCGCGCCTGGTTCACCAAATTTACCAAGCGCGGAATCATATCCTGTACGAACGCCATGTCGCGTCCGCGCTTGCAAGCGGTGCCGTCGCGGTGGCAGAAGTCGTTTTGCATATCGACGACGATCAGCATGCCG
>JBEVIO010000217.1:0-11503 GCA_040510635.1 Binatia bacterium
GAGATCAATTGCTCCGGGGTCTGGGCCAAAACCGAACACGGCAGAGCGGCGAGGAGTGACAGCAGAAAGAACAGCCGGCGTGCGTAGCGGTTTATCTGCGCCAAGAGAATATTGCTCACACGCCGCTCGTCGCGACCAATCGCCCGGGGCGGGACCATTGTTTGAGAGATTTCCCCTCGGCCAGCGCGCGCAACTCGCGCCGCCAGATCTGCCGCATGAGGATAATCGCCGTATCCGAGCGGCCCAAACGCTCAGTTGCTCGGTTGGGAATCGCGCCCTGCCCTTCTTGCGCGACGTGATCTTGAATGTTCACGAGATCGGGGCGCGCCTCGATGTCGTGCACGCTCAGTTGTCCGGCCAGCGCCGCCGCCGCCATCACGTTGGCCGAGGGAAGCGCCGAGATAATTTCTTCTTGTCGGCGTTGACGCTCGCGAAAACGCTGCGCCGCGTCACCGCTCACATGCACAAGCGCGATGTTGAAGCTCCGATGACTCACGTCATCGACCGGCACCCGCCACGCGAACGCTTCGCGCCAACCTTCCTTCGCGCTCTCCGGCGAGCCTTTAATGTAGAGAATGTTGGGCATGAGGTAATGGTTGACGCGCGCGACCCCGTTGGCGCGCGTGCCGTACATCGCCACGCCGTAATCGGTTTCCTCGGCGGTGATCTTGGGAATGTCCCAGTTGAGACCGAACTTCGTGAAGTTCGATTTCGCGTGGGTAAACGGCACATGCGCCTGATCGATGCCGTTCTCCAGCGTGTTGAAATAATTGCAGTGGCGGATATACGTGCCGACGTCGAGCTCGCCGTCCTCGTCCAATTCGGGATAGCGTGGCAGCGGCGGCGCGGCGCCGGCCCCGAAATAGGCGAAGATCAGACCCAAATAGTCCTGCGCGGGGCAGCTACGTATGGTTATTTTCTGCGCGAAACTTTCGTTTTCCGCCGGCTGCTCGATGCATTGGCCGGCGCCGTTATATTTCCAGCCGTGATAAAAGCAACGGATGCAATCGTCCTCGACCCAGCCGACCGACAGCTGCGTGCCCCGATGGGCGCATCGAAAATCAACGATGTATGGCGCACCGCTCGCGCCGCGATAGAGCGTGAAGCTTTCGCCCATGATGTGAATCGGTGCTGCGTCACCCGCTTTCAACTCCTCGGAAACATAAACCGGCTGCCAAAACATTCTCAAATACCGTCCGGCGAGCGTTTCCGGTCCGGTGTGGACGAAATCGACGTCGCTCGTCACGCTCGGCGTCTCCGTGGTAGCCGTCATGGCAAATGCCTCCGATCTTTCGTATCAGATGCTATGGCGATTGGCGGGATTTTGGCACTGCATTCTTTCGTCTTACGTCGCCGACGACGCCACGTGCTGCTGCTTGCGCGCATAGATCCAAAAGGTCGTCACCAGCGGCGACATCACCGCGATCATGACGATGGCGATCGCCGCGGCGTCGCCGAGTCCGCCGCCGTGCCACTGGCCCCAAATGTAAGTCGACAACACCTGGCTTTTCGGCGACGCCAAAAACACCGCCATCGTTAGCTCGCGATAAGCCGAAAGCGACGTCCAAATCCAGGTGTAAATCAGTCCCGGCTTGATCAACGGCACGATCACTTTCAAAAGAATGCGCCATGTCGATACGCCGCCGACCTGCGCCGCTTCTTCCAGCTCGCGATGCACTTGAATCATGCTGTTGTTGAGCACCCGCGTGCCGAAGCTGATCCAACACACGACGTAGACCGCCATCAGCACGAAGATCGTGCCGTAGAGCGGGATCACGTTGGAGACCAACAAGGCCAAATAGGCGATGGCCAGAGCGAAAAGGAGATTGGGCACCGGATGAGGCAGAAAGGCGATGGCGTCGAGCGCGACGCGCCAACGCAGCCGTGAGCGCGTCACGATCCACGAGATCGCCGAGCAGAAGACAACGATGATTGTCGGAACCAGCACCATGAGCAGCACCGTGTTCCACGCCGCTCCCAAGAGCGCGCTATCGAAAGCGATCTGGGTGTATCGTTCGAACGAGATGACCGACAGCGCTTGGCGCGATGGCGCCTGCACGTACGGCAGCAAAGATACCCAAAAAATCGCCAATAAAGGCAAGACAAAAGCGAGTAAAAAATACGCTCCCAGCAATCCCCAGGCGACCAGCCACCAGCGCCCGAGCTCAACCGGCCGCGGCTGGTAGGATTTACCGGAGATGATTTGATACTTGTGGCTTTGCTTGAGCGCTATGAAGTAGGGAATCATCAGGATCAAAGACACGCCGACCATGATTGTGCCGTATGCCCCGCTGAGCCCGTAGCGCGGCAACCCTTCGTTGGGGTTGATCATGAAGTAAATAGCCGTGCTGAACGTAAAGATGTTGTTCGCCATGCCGATCACACCGGGCACGTCGAAGGCCGCGATGGCGACGGTCAGCATCCAGATGATCGCCGAAAAGAGCGCCGGCCAGATGAGCGGCAGCTCTATCCGAACGAGCGTGCGCAACTTGCTCACGCCGTGAACGCTGGCGGCTTCCACCAGTGCCGGATTCATGCCCCGCATGGCTGCCGAAATCATCACGTACGCCAATGGCGTCAATGTCATGCCCTGAACGAAGCCGATTCCGGGAACCGTCGCGATATTGAGCGGCGCGTTGGTCAGACCGAAGAGTTGCATCAGGAAAATATTGATCACGCCGATCCGCGGGTGGAGCAAGAACACCCAACCCATCGCCTTGAGAAAAGTCGGGAACAAGATACCGATGCTGAGCACGCTCATCGCCACCGTCTTGTGCGGCATATCGGTCCGTTCGATAAACCAGGCGAAAATGAATCCGAGCGGAACCGAGACGGCGATCGTGACCGCTGCGAAAATCAGCGTGGTGGTCATGACCTTATACGTGTAGGCATCGCCGAGCAGCGCCGCGTAGTTCTTCAATGTGTAAGCCGAAGGCTGGCCGGGCACGCCCGTGCGCAGGCTCATCCAGATAATCATCCCCAGCAGAGTGAGGATCGATAGCGCCGCGAAACCGGCCATCGCCAGGAGCCAAAGCTTCGACCAATTCACCAGTGGTCGCGATTGATCAACAGTGAGAACCTGTGTCGACATGCAGCTTTGTATGTTTCCGATCTAGCAATCGGGGGCGGATTTCAAACCCGTCTCTATTTTAATAAAATCTTCGTCAACTCCTCGTCGAGACTGCTGTCCGCTTTTTGAAACACCTCGTTGAGTTCCTTCGGATCCTGCAGCTTGAGGTTGTTGGCCTTCACGTACTTCGCCATCAGCGTGCCATCGATCAGGTGAGAACTGCGCATATCGTGCTTCTCCAGCACACTCTGCCCGTCCCGGGTCACCATCAGCGCGATTAATAGCTTGGCCATATTCGGATGGACCGAGTTCTTCGGCACAGCGAGTTGATAGTAAGACATCGTCGCCGGTGTCGACCCGGGTAGCCCCACGAGAGGCGCGCTCTTAGTCTGCCATTTCCACATCGCTTCGAGCGCCCCGCCTGTGCTCGCCATGACCGGGAACTCACCGCTGACGATCCGCTCCTCCTCGCCCTGGCGCAAACGGCCTCCGACCAACGGCGCGAGCTTGCGCGCAAAAGCCAACACCTTTTCTCTGCCCCAGATCGGCGACACCCGAACCAACCAATGGATGTAGGCGGGAATCGCCATCTTTCCCGCCCAGGTCGGCGACAACGCTGGGTCGATCAGATCTTCGTAGCTCTTCGGCGCCTTGTCCTTGGGAATCGAGTTGGAGTTGTAAATAATGCCGTGAAACGACGCGTAAACCAGCACCGACTCCTGCGGAAAAATTTCCATCTCCTTGGTCACCCAGGGAAAAATTGCCGACCAATTGACCATCTGCAGCGCCTTCTCCTGATGCATCGTCACATAAGTGCCGTCCGAGCCCAGATAAAGATCGGTCGATGACTTTGCGCCGGCTTTTTGTTCGGTGATGATGCGCGCCGCCACTTGCGGGAAGCTCGGACCGCCGGTGAGATTGAGCCTCGCCTTGAAGCCGTAGCGCTTGGCAAAATGATTCTCCAGCTCGGCGAAGCCTTTCTTGCCGCCGAACGTCGACGCGCTGGCGACCAGCGTGACTTCCCCTTCCTTCTTCGCTTCCGCAATAATTTGTTCCAGCTTCTGGGCGTGCGCCGATGTAGTGGAGAATAGCGCATGCAAAAAGACGACGCAGACGATCATCATATAGAGCATCAGTTTCACCTCTCTCAGCAATGCGGCCGCGAATCGAGGATTGAAGATCGCGATCCTCGATCTTCGACTCGTATTATCTTCAACTCAATGCCTCGACAGCATCTCTGCTCGAGTCAAAGGTAATCGGTCCGTTGTCATTGGAATCTCGAATCACGCCGATCGGATCCTTGCCTTGTTGCACCGCGTCGATCGAGTCTCGAATCATCTTGCGCAGCATCAAGATCCCTTGATCCGAGGTTGCTAAATGCTCTTTGGTGCGATCCGCGACTAGGCCCTGGCTTTCCTGAGCCACACGGTCTTGCTCCCGGTTAGGAAGATTCCACCAGCCGTCTTGGACTCGCTCGTAAACGCCCGGTTGGCTTTTTCTAAATCCTTTGATGGACAACGGCATCGGTCTAGTCGGTTTCCCCTCTTTGTGCGGATAGAAATCGATCCAGAACGTGGTCGTCGTGACATCGTCGGTCGGAACGCGGAAACGGATCACCTGCCGCGGTTGCTCGCCGACACGTGCCGCGGAGTGGCGCACATGCGACGGAAAAACGTAATGGGAAATGCGCGGTTTCGACACATCTTCGATCCAGGTAGTTTCTTTGATGCCGAATCGCGTCGGCTCCCATCTAATCGTCGGCCGCTTCAATGCCATGTTTGGATAACCCGCCGCATGCAGCGCGATCGAGTGCGCGCCGTCCGCCGAGTTCTCGGCGCGCTGCAGCCAATTGCAATTTTCTTCGTCGCCGCCGATCACGCGGCAGCCATCTTCTCTGACGAGCAAGTCGTAACTCGGCAGCATTGGCACCGGCTCCGGCCCGACATAAGCGAAAATTAATCCGGCGGCATCGTGCGCATGGTAGGCCGGGTGCTGAATGCGTTCTTTGAAAGTGCTATCGCCAGGCTCCGCAGGTTGCTCCAAACAATTGCCTTGAATGTCATAGAGCCAACCGTGATAACAACAGCGAATGCCATTGTCCTCGACGCGGCCATATTCGAGCGACGTACCGCGATGCGAACAATGGAGAGCCACCAGACCGAGTCGTCCCATACCATCGCGAAACAGCGCAAACTCTTCCGCCAACAACTTCACTTTGACCGGCGCCCCTTTGGCTTTCACCGCTTCGCTGAACGCCACCGGCCACCAGTACCGTCGCAGCATCGTTCCCGCCGGCGTACCCGGACCGACACGAGTCAAGAGTTCGTTTTCTTCCTTTGACAGCATGGGAGGATTTCCTTCCTTCTATTCGCAACGCCCAATCGGATCATCAAGACATTCCGATGTAGGGGCGGACCTATGTGTCCGCCCTCCGAACGGGCGACCACATAGAGTCGCCCCTACACCATGCATCGTTCACTGCTTCAGCATCTTCGTCAGCTCTTCTTTGAACTCCAAGCCGCTGTCCTCGCCTTGTAGATAAAACGCGATCGAATCTTTCGCTTCCTGCAGCTGCACTTTATTTTGTTTCAGATATTTCGCCATGATCGTGCCTTCGATCAGATGCGAAGTGCGGAAATCATTTTTTTCGAGAATCGCTTGGGCTTCCTTCGATGCCATGAAGCCGACGAAAAGCTTTGACAAATTAGGGTGGCCGGTATTCTTTGGCACGCCGAGTTGAAAATAAGACGGCAGCACCGGCGTCGAGCCCATGACCGCGACGAGCGGCGCGCCCTTGGCTTGCCACTGCCACATTTGCTCCGTGGCGCCGCCCATGTTGGCCGCGATCGGAAATTCGCCGCTGACCACGCGCTCCTCTTCGCTGTAACGCAAACGCCCGCCGCTCAGCGCCACCAGCTTGCGGGTAAAATTCTTGACCTTGTCTTCGCTCCAGATCATCGACAGCTCGGCCAGCCACGAAACGTACGGAGGGATCGCCATCTTGCCGGCCCACGCCGGGCTCAATTTTGGATCGACCAGATCTTCGTAGCTCTTCGGCGCCCTGTCCTTCGGAATGAGTTTCGAATTGTAAATAATTCCGCGCAGCGAAGTAAAAATCAGCAAGCCCTCGCTCGGAAATATTTCCATGTCTTTGGTGATCCACGGAAAGATCCCCGAGTAGTTCACCGTGTCCAGCGCCTTCTCTTTGTGCAACAAAGCGAAATGCGATTGCGAGCCGTGATAGATATCGCTCGACGCTTTGGCGCCCATCTTGAGCTCGGTGATCACCCGCGCCGCCATGGCGTTCATCTCCGGGCCGGCGCTGAAACGAATCTTGCCGTTGAGACCAAATTTTTTATTGAACGCGGATTCCAACAGCGACAAAGTCTTTTGCCCGCCGAAAGTCTGCGCACCGGCAATAAAAGTAAACTCGGGTTCTTTCTTCGCTCCGGCGATCAATGAGTCCAAGGTCTCGGCCGCGCCGGCGGAATGAAATGAGACCAGGGCGAACAAAAATCCGCAAATGACGCCTTTCCTACCAGTCTTCATTACAATCTCCGCTCCCAACCCAACATTGAACTTTTGAACCCTTGAACCTTTGAACGATCCAAACGTCTTGAACGTCTTGGACGTTTTGAACTGCTTGAACGTCTTGAACGGGTTATTTAATCAAGCAAATCCTCATGCGGCTGTAGCCGGATGATCAGATTTTTTTCCGGGTCGCGGATGACCCCGATCGGATCGCCTCCCCGCTTCACGGCCTCGATGGATTCCTTGTACAAGCGCCGCAAGAGAATCACCCCGCGGTCCGTGTACACTAGGTGTTCCGTCGTCCGGTCGTAGATCGGTCCCTGGCTTTCTTGCGCCACCCGATCTTGATCTCCTCTAGCAAGCCAACCGATGGATTCATCCCACCTGTAGACGCCGAACTGAGTCTCGCAAAGCCCCGCCGCCGAATCGTCTTCCATGATGTCGGCAACCGGCTTGCCGTCGACGACAGCGCCGAACTCGACGGTGAAATGCATCGAGTGCGTATCATCGATTGGCACCCGCCAGCGCATGACCTCGCCGGCGCTGCTCGCTTTGTGTTCGGTCGGATGGCCTTCCTCGACATTGCCGGTCTTATTCATCGTCGGCATGACAAAAAAGTTACAGTGCGCCCATTTTTTACCGGCGACACGCCGTGTGTAGGTGTTGAGAATTCCGTATTCGAATGGTTGTGGATCGATCTCGCCGTCGTCCCAGTCCGGCGTCTTCGCCGTGCGATGCAGCCACTTCAAATGATTCTGATCGACGGAGTTTTCAATCATCTGAAAAAAATTACAGTTGACGGTGCGCGCGCGCCGCGCCCGCACACCGTCCTCTCTCACCAGGACATCATACCTCGGCAACAGCGGCGCCGGCTCGGGACCCATATAAACGAAGATGACACCTCCCAATTCCTGCGCTTTGTAAGCCGGCTGCCGAATGCGCTCTTTGAAGGTGCTCGCCGGCGGCTCGCCGGGAGTTTCCAAAACCTTGCCTTCGACGTCGTAAAGCCAGCCGTGATAACAGCAGCGCAGCCCGCCGTTTTCGATATGACCGAACTCCAACGACGTGCCGCGATGCATGCAGCGCAAAGTCAACACTCCAACCCTGCCTCGATCGTCACGAAACATGACCACGTCTTCACCGAGGATGCGTCTCCGCTTCGGTTTGTCTTGAAGCTCCGCCGCCAAGCCGATCGGCTGCCAATAGCGCCGCAGCATCTCGCCCGCGGGCGCGCCCGGTCCTACTCGCGTGAGCATTTCGTTTTCTTCTTTACTCAACGCCATGACTCTTTCCCCTCTGAATCCAAAGGACTATCGCGGTCAGAAATATCCGACATGCTCTCGGTGTGTCAAGGCGACGCGCGGCTCCTGCCGACGGGTAAAAAATCATTTCAACACGAACGTTCGAGCGCTGTCATCCGCAGAAGAACGGAATTCACCGCAGAGGCACAGTGTACGAAGAGATTTGTCAATTCAAACTCCTCCCTCTGCGTCCTCAGCGTCTCCGCGGTGAACCATCTGAAGCCTTTGGGTTCTTCGTGGTGACTAACGTGGCTGCGTGTTCGCTGCTATTCTTCTTAGTACTGATTGATCCATTAGTTGATCTTGTAGCCGAGCTCTTTGGCGACTTCCTTGGCGATCCGGTCGTCGGCGACTTCTTCAAAGCTCACTTTGCGGTCGGTGAATTGGCCGGCCAACTGGAGTGATTTCATGATCTGATCGATGCCGTCATGACTCGGCACGCCACTGCCGCTGACGGTTTTGCCATAAACCGCGTAGGTGTTTTCCGCAGCGTCGCGGTCGACTTTTAGAAAATTCGAGATCAACGCGACAGTTCTTTCCTTGGACTTGAGCATCTCCCGCTTGGCCACTTGCATGGCGCGCATCACCTTCTTTAACTCGTCGGCTCGATTGCGCAGCGTCGCGATCATCACCGTGAGGCCGCCGAATGGCATCCGAGCATAGGTCCCCGCGTTGAGCACTTCGCGAAATCCTTTTTTCTTAGCGTAGAAATCGTAAGGCGGACTCATGAGCGCCGCGTCGATGACGCCGGTTTCCAGCGCGGCCATGAGCTGCGCCGCGGTGATCGACACGTACAAAAAGTTTTTCGGATTTTCGTGCACCGCCTCGAGGGCAATCTGCAAAGCCACATGCGCCGTGCCCCCCAAGCCGGTGATACCGATCTTCTTTTGCCGGAGATCCCGGATATTCGAAAATTCAGCCCGGGCGAGCAGCAAGTAGATAATCTCGTCGCTGGCGAACCAAACCGCGCGCGACTGAAGTCCTCTCAACGTCGCGCTCACCGAAGCCGGGCCCACACCGGCGAAATACCCGATCTCGCCGCTCGCCAACGCCGCGTTGGCGACCTGCGATCGAGCCTGAATGATTTCCGCTTGCAGGTCGTTGTCTTCGAAGGTCTTCCATCGATGGGCGGCGAATAACGGCAGCACGGCGATGGATTCGGTCGGATAGGTGACCCGAATTTTTTTAAACTTTTCCTGCGCGTGAAGCGAGCTCTCGAGATAGAATGACGCGAGCAAAGCCGGGAAGAACAATATGAATTTTGAGCTTGACATAGGCAACTCTCACTATGGATGGAAATGAATTCGCGGTTATGTTTCTACTTTACGGTCCCTTCCCTCCATCAAAATCCAAAATCGGCGGCTAAGTGAATATTTGGATCCGTTTCGAATTTCGGGATCAAGTGTCTCTCTCTCAATCCTTGTGAGCGAGCTCGCGCGCGACTTGCAATGCGAGGCGTGGGTCGGCGATTTCCTCGAAAGCGACTTTCCGATCCGCGAATCGACCCTGAGATTGAATACCTTTGAAGATGTTTTCGATCCCCGTTCGCGTCGGCACGCCGCTCCCCGCCCACGCGAAGACCATTAGCTCATGGGTCTTGGTCGCGGTTTCCTGATCCATTTTCATCGTCTTGGCAATAAGGTCCACGGATCTTTCTTTTGAAGCAATGAGCGCTTCCTTCGCTTCTTGCAGCGCTCTGATGACGCGTCGGACTTGATCCGGTTTAGCGCCCAGAGTCTTGATCAGCGTCGTTAGTCCGCCCACCGGCATTTCCACCGCCGCGCCGATATCGAGAACTTTGCTGAACCCCTTCTTGAGTAATACAAACAGCACCGGCGGATCGACAATCACTGCTTCGATGCTCTTCGACTCCAGCGCGCGCTGCTGCTGTTGTGGCCCGAGGCCAACCACGATGAAGTCCTTCGGATTGGCCCCGGCTTTCTCCACGGCCATCGTAAACGCAGTGTGGGTCGTCGCTCCCAGGCCGCTCACACCGATCCTCTTGCCGCGAAGCTCTTGAAGCGTTTTCACCTCTGGCTGCGCGATAACATTGTAGATCAGCCGATTGGCGACGATCCACACCGCGCGCGACGAGCTCCCTCCCAGGGTAGCGCTCACCGAGCCGGGGCCAACGCCGGCGACGTATTCCAAGTCTCCGGCATTGAGCGCCACTGACGAAAGCTGGAAGGTAAGCATCAAGAGTTCCGCCTGAATGCCGTTTTTGGCAAATAACCCGAGGTCCCGTGCGGCAAGGAGCGGCATACTGCTCAACGACAAGCCGATGTAGCCGATACGAACCTTGTCTTGAGCCAATAGACCGCCGCTGGCATTGGACACCAAGCAGAATGCTCCCACGAAAAACGATGCCGTTAAGAACTTGGGTTGCATCACGCTCGCTGCCCTTCATTCCTCGGTAACACTGGCACTCAAATTGGCTCGATCAACAATCGTACGGCTCGACTCCCGTCTCCCCCCGACAATCCAAGCTACTCAATCTTGTAACCCAGTTCCTTCGCGACTTCTCTGGCAATTCGCGCATCGGCCACTTCTTCGAAGCCGACCTTCCTACCGACGAATTGGCCCAACAGCTGAAGCGATTTGACGATCTGTTCGATGCCGTCGCGGCTCGGCACGCCATTGCCACTGACGGTTTTTTGATAATCAACAAAAGTGTCCTCGGCGGTTTCCCGGTTCAATTTCAGCACGCGGGTCATCAGTTCAACACCTTTTTCCTTGGACTGAAGCAGGCTTCGCTTGGCGAGCTGCATAGCACGAATGAGACGGCGCATTTCGGCCGGACGGTTTTGAATTGTTGTGATCAGCGTCGTCAGGCCGCCGAGCGGCATTTTTACATGCGCACCGATGTCCAACAGGTCGCGGAAGCCTTTCTTTTTTGCATAATAGAGGAGCGGCGGATTGAATTGCGCGGCATCGACGCTCCCGCTGTCGAGCGCGCTCAGCAAGTTTTGCGTGCCTACGCCGAGGATAATGAAGTCTCTGGAATTCTCACCGGCGGCTTCGAGACCGATTCTCAGCGACACTTCGGTGGTGTCGCCCAAACCGCCCACGCCGATGCGCTTGGAGCGAAGCTCCCTCAGTGATTTGAACTCCGGACGCGCCAACAAGGAATAAATCAACTGGTCCGATGCAAACCAAACTGCCCTTGACGGTAGTCCCCGCAAGGTGGCAGCGACTGAGTTCGGCCCGACGCCTGCGAAATAATGAATCTCACCGCTGACCATCGCGGCGTTGGCCACCTGCGGCCGCATTTGAATGATCTCGACGTCGAGCCCGTTGTCATCGAATACTTTCCATTGCTGGGCAGCAAACAAATGAAAGCAGCAGATCGACGCGCTGGGAATCGCGATTCTGATCTTGGTTTTTCCCTCCTGGCCGTACACCGGCGCCCAATAGCTTAGCAACGCCATTGCGATTGCAAGAGTCCCGAGCCGTTTTCGATTTTTGATCCTTCGTCGTTGCTCAGGACATGCTTTGGATTTTAGATTAGGAAACAAACTTAGCTGGAAAAATGCCCACCAAAATCGGTTATTCATGTTTTCGATTCCCCCATCTAAAATCGGCAATCGAAAATCGAAAATCA
>JBEVIO010000218.1:0-9956 GCA_040510635.1 Binatia bacterium
AGGTCGGCGATCACCGCGGGATTACGCGGATCGTCCTCCGGGATGCCGGCCTCAACTTTGCCGACGAGATCGGCGCCCACGTCAGCGGCTTTTGTGTAAATACCGCCACCGAGCTGGGCGAACAGCGCGACAAACGAAGCACCGAACCCATAACCGACGATGGTGAAAGGGATCTTTTGCGGATCGTGGCCCAGGGACTCAAGCAAAGCGTAGAGGCCGCCGACTCCCAATAGACTCATGGCGACGACGAACAAACCGGACACCGCACCGCCGCGCATCGCGATCCGAAGGCCCTCATTGAGACTGGAACGAACCGCGGATGCAGTCCTGATATTAGAGCGAATGGATACCCACATACCGACATAGCCGGCAATCACGGAACAGGCAGCGCCCAGGACAAACGATAGTGTGGTCCAGAAAGCCATCGTCACCGGCGGCACCGGATCGGCTGGGCTCGGCGTGCGCACAAAGGCATAGAGGAGAAAGATCAGCACGGCCAACGCTACCGACAAACTGATGATCGTTCGGTTCTGCCGCGACATGAACGCTTCGGCGCCCTCTTTGATCGCGTTGGAAATCTCCTGCATCTTTTGCGTTCCCATGTCCCGCTGAAGCACCCAGCGGGCCAAATAGACTGCAAAGGCCAACGACAAGCAGCTAATCGCGATAACAAACGAGATCATTACTCCTCCTCATCCCTGATTCAGGTCGTAAATTCATTCTTTCTTGCGCCACACATAGGCCACCCCGATGCTCAGAATATACAGAAGCAGCATCGGACCGGCCAAAAGACTCTGATTAATCACATCCGGAGTCGGCGTCAAGATTGCAGCGATGATAAAAATCACCACCAACGCGTAGCGGAACGACCGCAGCATGAAACGGTAGTCCCACACGCCGACCCGCACTAAAAAAAAAGTGAAAACGGGCAATTCGAAAGTCACGCCAAACGCCAATACCATACGAAAGAAAAACGTGAAATAGTCGCCGATCCGTATCGCCGGGCTCACGCCCATAGTTTCGTACTGTTCGATAAAATACTTAAACGCCACCGGCAAAACGAAGCGATAACAGAACAACGATCCACCGACAAAAAACAGCGTGGCGCACAGGACAAAAGGGATGACCCATTTCTTTTCTCTCTTCGATAACCCGGGGGCGATAAAACGCCAAATCTGATAAAAAATGACCGGGCACGCGAAGAGAACGCCGGCGGCGAGCGCGACTTTGATTTCGACGAAAAACGCTTCGGTAACGCTGGTGCCGATCAGATTTTGACCGGGCTGCAGGCTTTGCCGCAGCGGCGCTACAATAAAACTAAATACCGAATCGGAAAATAAATAGCCGATCGTCGAGGCAAGAATGATGGCTAAGACCGATTTGAGTAAACACCAACGGAGATCCTCCAGATGCTCCGTCAGAGTCATTTGAGCATCGCTCGCCACAGTCCACTACCGCAGGCCAATATTGCAAAAAAGGGGAAGGTTAAAAACCCTTCCCCTTTTTCGGTTGCTTTAAACCGCAAATAAGGTCAGCGAACCTTACTTGGTTTTCGCCTCGTCTTTTTTCTCGGGCGCCTTATCAGGAGCCGGTGCTGCATCCTTCATCGGTTCAGCCGCTTTCTGATCACCCGCTGGCGGCGCCGCTGGTTCCGCTGGCGCTGCTGGAGCTGGCGGAGGTGGAGGCGGAGCTGGTTCCTCCTTCTTACCGCAGCCCACAAACGTTAGAGTAAAAGCGAAGAGGGTGATTGCCGACAATGACACGAGTTTCTTTCCCATCCTTAGTTCACCTCCTTTCCCGTCACACGTATACAAAGCATCGTCCGTTAAGGATTTTTTATGGCATATGTCGATTGAAGATTCAAGCATGTTTAATGATTTGCCGGGATTCGTAACGCGCGATTTTTATCGGCCGGCTGTGCACCGAGTGGGTATGGCTACGCGCTAGCGATTTCGTTTTTTCTCAATCGCGCCGACTACCAGATAATTTCCAGTTTACCGCAGGCGGGCGATTTCTTTTTCATTTTTCCTGATCAAAGTGCTCCTCATTTTTCAAAGTTCGCGGCATAAAAATCGGCAAAATATTTTCTTTTGAGGGGCCGCACACACGGCGAAGAATTCACAAATGTTTTTGACGCGCTGATGGCGCCTATGAAGAGCTTCTAGGTTAGACCACATCAAATGTGCATAACTTGTTGATAACCGATGAGAGCCACGGTGCGCAAGGCTAAAACTCGCGGATCCTAGCGAATTGCCTAATTTCCAAGCCAAACAAATGGCGAAATTTCGTTAACTTGCAAATTATCTCAAAAATTGCAGCAAACCGCGTTTCACCGTTTTAATTCGAAATTTTTCGACGCCGTTCGCGGCCGCGCGCCGTTATCCTGCTCAACGATCGAGCCGCGCCGGCGTTGTCGTTCATCCGTACTTCTTCCGGTCGCCGGAGGCATCAGCGAAACAATGGATGCGTTTCAATAAAATCCTTTCCTGAGTGGAGCGACACTGAAGATACGGACCAAAAGTCGCGTTGACTCCGTACCGAGACGATGCTAGAGATTCACTAGTTACTTTTCCGGAGGTACGCATTGGCCATTCACAAGTCAGCGATCAAGAGACATCATCAGAGCCTCAATAAGCGAGCGCGCAACATCGATATTAAGTCGAAACTAAGAACCCTGATCAAAAAAGCGCGACAGTCGGTCGAAGCGAAAAATCGCGAGGAAGCTCAGACGCAAATTCGCGCCGTCAACAAAGCCCTGGGCAAAGCCGTTAGCAAAGGGATTATTAAGGGTAATACCGCGTCCCGCTGGTTGTCTCGACTCTCCCGTGCTGAATTTCGCCTCGGCGCGTCCAGCTAAAGCAAATCCTCTTCCCCAGACTTGATCGACAAGCCGGTCCTTTGAAGAAAGATTCCACTTCCGGCTAGAACATTTCGGTGACGCGCTGGTGCAGTTCCCTGGCGAATTGCTCCATCAGTCGGTCTCTGACCGCTCTAGCCTCTAGTTCGGTCAACTGGATGTCGGTCATTTGGCTTATATCCGTTGAGTTGAGCGTGCCGGTGCTCTGAAATGCCGAGGAAGTCGTCACCACCGCTGCTCTTGAACCGGCGTACACTTGATTGAGCCGCACTCCCTGGCCGCGCCACAAAATTTCATTGGGCTCGCGACGCCGCAAGGTGACATCCATAATGAGCAGGGAATCATATTGCAGCACTTCATCGTTGCTGTTCGCCGAGAGGACTCTGGCGCCGGGACATTCTGAGTAACACCGAATCACCCCGCTGAGAATAACATCCGCTTGCTCGGCGCTGTCGACGATCTTAAGTTGACCACGACGATAAAACTCTCCTCTCAACGCCGTCGTCAGCTCCTTGTCTAAGCCAACATCGCGGCTGCGATTGACGAACGGCTCGACGTAGATCGTCCGAGCCTCTTTGGGCAATAGAGAGCTCTCGCCGACAAATTGATAGCCACAGCCGCCAAGCGGCGCCACAATCATCATCGCAAAAGACCACACGGCGAAGCGCCGCAGCCAAAAATAGGATCGCATCATTTAGCCCTCCACGACAATGTTGACCAAGCGGCGCGGCACGTAAACCACCCGCCGGACATTTTTACCGTCCAGAAAGCCCAGGACCTTGGGATCGGCCAGCGCGTTGGTTTCGATATATTCCTGAGTCACGTCGGCGGGCACCGTGATCTTGCCGCGCACTTTGCCGTTCACCTGAACGACGATTAGCAATTCTTCTTCCGCCAATGCCGCTTCTGAGTAACTCGGCCACGGAACCTGATCCAAGTGCTGGCCATGACCCAACTCTTCCCACAGCTCGCTCGCGACGTGCGGGACAAACGGCGCCAACAGGACAATGATCGCTTCAGTCCCTTCTTTAACGACTTGCCTTGCCGCGCTTGACTCGGGTCTCATCTGCGCTGCCGCGCTCAGAGCATTGAACAGTTCCATGATCGCGGCGATCGCCGTATTGAAATGAAACCGTCCGTCGATGTCGTCGCTGACCTTCTTGATGGTTCGGTGGATCGCGCGCCGCAGATCGCGCAGTTCCGTTGAAACTTGACTATCGTCGCCGTTGACTGAGCGGATAGACCAATACTGCCGGTTTTGATAAATGAATCTCCACAAGCGGGAGAGAAAACGATAAGCGCCCTCGACGCCTTGATCGCTCCACTCCAGGTCCTTTTCCGGCGGCGCGGCAAAGAGCGTAAACAAACGCGCGGTATCGGCGCCGTAAAGATTTATCAATTCCTCCGGATCGACTATATTTTTTTTCGACTTGGACATTTTCTCCACCCGGCCGCGTTCCACGGGTCGGCCGCAATGGGGACACTTCCAGCCTTCTTTCTCCGAGCCAATGAGTTCTCCCGGAAAAAGCCAGTTATGCTCAATGCATCGGTAAGTCTCTTTTGAGACCATTCCCTGGGTCAAGAGGTTACTGAACGGCTCGTCGACGTTGACCAGGCCCAAATCACGTAGCGCCTTGGTAAAAAAGCGCGCGTAAAGAAGATGCAAAACCGCGTGCTCGACGCCGCCGATATACTGATCCACCGCCATCCAATAACGCGCTTTTTCGGCGTCAAACGGGCCCTCGGTAAATCTCGCCGCGGTATAGCGCAAAAAATACCACGACGAATCCACGAAAGTGTCCATGGTGTCGGTTTCGCGGCGCGCCGGACCGCCGCACTGGGGACAAGCGACTTCGGAAAAAAGCTTGCTTTCGGCGAGCGGCGAACCGCCTTTGCCGGTAAATGGAACGTCTTTCGGGAGCGGTACCGGCAGTTGACTCTCCGGCACAGGCACCGTACCGCAGCGATCGCAATAGATAATGGGTATTGGCGTGCCCCAATAGCGCTGACGCGACACGCCCCAATCGCGCAAACGATAGCGAATCGCCTTCTTGCCCCATCCCTTTTCCTCGGCGTAAGCTGCGACTTTCTCCTTGCCCACCGTATTCGCCAAGCCTGAAAAACTTCCGCTATCGACCATCACTCCTTCGTCGACGTAGGCTTCGGCCAAAGTCGCCGACTGCATCTCGCGGTCGCGCGATTGGATCACCACGCGAATCGGCAGATCATATTTTTTCGCGAATTCGAAGTCTCTTTGATCATGCGCCGGCACCGCCATGACCGCGCCAGTGCCGTATTCCATGAGCACAAAGTTTGCGAGATAGATCGGGATGTTTTCACCCGTATACGGGTTTAGGCAGTAGGCGCCGGTGAACACGCCTTCCTTTTCTCCTTCCTCTGCGCCCCGGTTAGTCTGCCTAATATTTTTAAATCGCTCGATGAATGCTCTCACCGCGGCTTCTTGCGCCGTGCTGACGGCGAGCTTGAGAGCCAATGGATGTTCGATCGCGAGGGAAACGAACGTCGCGCCAAAGATCGTATCCGGTCGCGTCGTGAAAATGCGCAGCGCCGCTTCACGTCCGATCAAGGGAAAATCGATTTCGGCGCCCACCGACTTGCCGATCCAGTTGCGCTGCATGGTCAGCACTTTGTCGGGCCAGCCGCTTAGCGTGTCTAAATCGCTCAGCAATTCTTCCGCGTAATCCGTGATGCGAAAAAACCATTGCTCGAGCTCTTTTTGCGTGACCAGCGAATCACAACGCCAACATCGGCCGTCGATGACCTGCTCGTTGGCCAAAACCGTCTCGCACGACGGACACCAGTTGACGAAGGAGCTCTTTTTATAAGCTAGCCCTTTTTTGAAAAACTGGAGAAAGATCCATTGATTCCAGCGATAGTATTCGGGCTCACAGGTGGCGAGCTCGCGCTCCCAATCGTATGAAAGTCCCAGGCGTTTGAGCTGGGTCTTCATGTAGAGAATATTTTCCTGCGTCCACGTTTCCGGATGCACGCCGCGTTCGATGGCGGCATTCTCGGCCGGCAAGCCAAAGGCGTCCCAGCCCATCGGATGGAGCGTGTTGAAACCGCGCATGCGCTTGTAGCGTGCCACCACGTCGCCGATGGAATAGTTGCGCACGTGGCCCATGTGAATACGCCCGGATGGATAAGGAAACATCTCCAGGACGTAGTACTTGGGCTTTGCTGCGTCCTCGCTCGCTGTGAATGTGCCGCGAGCCTCCCAGCGTTGCTGCCACTTTTCCTCAATCGCTTTGGGTTGATAGCGTTCTTCCATGAGCTTGGATCAGTCCGATTTCACGCCGCTGGCTTGGGCCACGTGATCCAACACGCCGTTGATGAACGTGGCGGATTCGGCGCTGCCGAAGCGCCTGCCGATTTCGATGGCCTCAGCCAAGCTGACGCGCGAAGGGATGTCGGGGCAAAAAACCAATTCGTAGGTCGCCATGCGCAGCACCACCAGATCGACTTTCGCCAACCGCGCGAGCTTCCAATTTTCCGTGCATTCAGCAATTAGCCGGTCGATTTCGACCGACTGGCTCACCACCCCGGAAACCAAGCGGCGGGCAAATTCTTTGGCCGCCGCATTGCCCTCGAAATGTTGCAGGAATAGGTCCACGGCCGCGACGGACGGATCGCTCGTGATCTCGATCTGATAGAGCGCTTGGAGCGCCAGCTCGCGCCCCTTGCGCCGTGTGCCCTTGACCGAGTGGCCGGGCAAAAAACTGTCTTGATCCGCGGACAATGGTGACTCTGAAGTATGAATGGTAAAAACCGTTCGATGCTACGTTAACTGACGCAGCACGCTGATCATCTCGACGACTGTCAACAGCGCCTCATAACCCTTGTTGGCGTCCTTGGCGCCGGCGCGTTCCATCGCCTGCTGCACGTCGTCGGTCGTCAGAACACCGAAGCCGATGGGAATCTTGTGAGCCTGCACTGCCGCGCCGATGCCGCGTGTGACCGCGTCGCAAACATAATCAAAATGCGGGGTATCGCCGCGAATCACCGCCCCCAAACAGACCAGCGCATCGTATCGGCCGCTGGCCGCCAACTTATCGGCGATCAGCGGAATCTCGAAAGCGCCGGGAACCCGCACGATCGTTACTTGGTCATCGTCCCCGCCGTGGCTTTTAAATCCGTCCAAGGCGCCATCGAGTAATTTTTCCGTAATAAAATGGTTATAGCGGCTCACGACGATACCGATTTTCAAGCCCTGCGCGTCTTTCTTGCCTTCGATGATTTTGCTCATGGCCGCGCCCGCGCGTGGTTTATCGCTTCACAGGTTTGGCTTCGAGATTCGATAACAAATGGCCGAGCTTGATTTGTTTCGTTCGCAGATAATGAATATTAGTGTCGCGCGGCGGCGTCTCCAAGGGTATGCGCTCGACGACTTTGACGCCATAAACTTCCAGCCCGGCGATCTTGCGCGGGTTGTTGGTCAATAGCTCGACTTTTTCCACGCCCAAGTCGCGCAAAATCTGCGCGGCGATGCCGTAATCGCGCAAGTCTTCTTTAAAGCCCAATTCGAGGTTGGCCTCGACCGTGTCGCGTCCCTGGTCCTGCAGTGCGTAGGCTTTGATCTTGTTGGTCAAGCCGATGCCTCGCCCTTCCTGATGCATATAAATCAGCACCCCTCGGCCGCGCTCGTCGATCAAGTGCAGCGACTGACGAATCTGATCGCCGCAGTCGCAGCGCTCCGAGCCAAACACATCGCCGGTCAGACATTCGGAATGGACCCGAACCAGCACCTGATCGGGACGGCTGATATCGCCTTTGACCAACGCCATGTGCTCCAGACCGTCGACTTCGTTGCGATAGACGATGGCGCGATACATGCCGCCGTGAATGGTGGGAAACTCTTCTTCGGCGACGCGTCGGACCAGGCTCTCATTGCGCAATCGATAGGCGATCAAACCCGCCACCGAGACGATTTTCAAATGCTGCTCTTCAGCGAGCAGCTTCAACTCCGGCAGCAACGCCACAGATCCGTCGTCGGCCAGGATCTGACAAATCGCACCCGCCGGCTTGAAGCCGGCCAAGTGCGCCAAATCCACCGATGCATCGGTTCGGCCTGAGCGTGCCAAAACACCGCCGCTGCGCGCCTGCAGCGGCTGCACATGGCCGGGGATGACGAGATCCTCATGTTTGGTCGTGTCAGCGATCGCCGCTTGAATCGTGTGCGCTCGTCCCTGTGCGGAAACTCCGTGCACGCCTTCCAAACTGATCGAGAAAGACGCGCCGCAGAGCAATCCCGCCAGTCGGCTGTTCTCCTCCGGGACCATTGGAATGCCGAGTTCACGAATGCGCTCGTCCACTAACGTCACGTAAACAATGCCGCGTCCATGACGCAGCATATAATTGACCGCTTGAGCCGTAACTTTTTCCGCCGCGAGACAGAAAAAGCCGTCGCTCTCCGGCGCATCCTCGTCTACCAGAATCACCATCCGACCGTTGCGGATCTCCTCGAGACCTTCTTCGATGCTAGAGAGCGGCATGAGAGCGACAAGGCAGAGTGTGATTGCGCGGCGTGGTTCTAGCCGCGTTGACGCATGAAGCTTTGCACATATTTGCCGATCAAATCGGTTTCGATGTTGACCTTATCACCAACCTTACGGGCGCGCAAATTAGTGTGCCGCAAGGTAAACGGAATGATCGCCACGGAAAATCGCTGTTTGCGGCAAACATTGACCGTCAAGCTGATGCCATCGACGGCGACCGAGCCCTTCGGCACCAGCAAGGCGCCGAGCGGCGCCGGCACGTCGAAAGTAACGATGGTAAACTCGCCTTGCCTTTCGATCGCCGCGACCGCGCCGACACCGTCCACATGACCCGTCACTAAATGTCCGCCCAGCCGATCGGCTAAACGCATCGGCCGCTCCAGATTAACCATGCTACCGATGGTCAAAGTTTCCAGGCTGGTGCGCTGCAAAGTTTCTGGCGAGACGTCCACAGTAAACGACTTGGGGCCCTTTTTAACGACGGTCAAGCAAGCGCCATTGACCGCGACGCTCGCGCCGCGTGCCATCGAGCGAACCGGCAACTTAGTTTTGACGGTCAGCACCGCCGACTTCTGTTGCAGCCGCAAATCGCCGATCGTCCCTACGTCTTCGATGAGTCCGGTAAACATGCTCTGATTTTCCAATGAATTGTTGATTGCCGTCCAAGGCGGCCGTTCTAAAAATAGCCGGTGATCATCAAATCAGCGCCGGATTTCTCGACCCGAATTTTTTTTAACGGGATGGAGTTTCGCACGCGCCTGATGTTCAACGGAGCTATCATTGCCCGGCCATCGCCGCCGATAAACTTCGGCGCATAGAAAAAAATGATCTTGTCCACGATCTTGGCTTTGAGAGCCGAGGCGGCGACCGCCGCGCCGCCTTCAATCATCACGCTGACAATGCCCGAAGCCGCGAGTTTCCGCAGCAAGGGCAACCACGCCACCTCTCGATGCCGAAGTGGCATTGACCAAACCTGC
The DNA here is from genome assembly GCA_040510635.1 of Binatia bacterium. Lineage (GTDB taxonomy): Bacteria > Desulfobacterota > Binatia > UBA9968 > UBA9968 > DP-20. The sequence continues at coordinate 9,351 of JBEVIO010000218.1, forward strand.
GCGCCGAGCGCTTCGAGCGAGCGCAATTTTGTTATTGAAACCGCCGTGCCAGTGACGATAATCGTCTTTGCCGGATCAACCTGATGCAGGATCGCCGCGGAACGGTCGATGCCGAGGCGGCTATCGAGGACAATGCGCCGCGGATTGCGGCCGCCCGGGATCCGGCATGTTAGTTGCGGATCGTCGGCTTTAACCGTGCCGATGCCAACGACGACCGCGTCAACCTCGTTGCGCATGCGGTGCACCTTCAGGCGCGAATCTTCGCCGCTGATCCAGCGCGCGTCGCCGCTCGCCGCGGCGATTTTGCCGTCCAGGGTCGCAGCTAGCTTTAGCGTGACGAACGGCAGGCGACGCGTGATGAATTTAGAAAAACTTTCGATCAGGGCGCGACATTCGTTTTCCAAAACGCCGACCCGCAGCTTGATGCCCGCTCTTCTGAGCTTGCGAAAGCCTCGTCCCGCAACCAGCGGATTGGGATCCCTCGTGCCGCAGACGACCTCTTTGATACCGGCGCCGATCAACGCACGGGTACACGGCGGCGTGCGCCCCTGATGGCTGCATGGCTCCAGCGTAATATAGAGCGTGGCGCCACGCGCTTTCGCGCCG
>JBEVIO010000219.1:0-4155 GCA_040510635.1 Binatia bacterium
GGCGTGCTTTTCCCGGCAATTTCACGCCCGCTTCGACTTGGTGCCGTCGAGCCCCGATTCAGAATCTTCACAGGTTTTGTTCACGGGGTATTACCAGTCCGTGATCGATGGCAGTCTCGTGCCGACGGAAAAGTTCCGTTATCCGCTGTACGGCCGGCCGGCGGATCTCATCATCGCCGAACAGGTGACGCTCAATGAGCCCGCGAAAGTCGAGAAAGTTGTCGGACGCGCCGAGGGTGAGCGGTTTTTGCCGTACTACACGCGCCGAGAGATCGATGAGGTGGGGCTGCTGCGCGGGCGCGGTCTCGAAATCGCGTGGGTTGCCGATCCGGTCGAACTTTTCTTTCTGCACATTCAAGGCTCTGGGATTATTCGTTTGGCTGATGGCCGCCAATTGAGCGTTGGCTATGCAGCGCAAAACGGTTGGCCCTATCGCAGCATCGGCCGGCTGCTCATTGACGGCGGTAAAATTGCTAAGGAAGAGATGTCTCTGCAAAGCCTGCGCCGCTACTTGAATGACCATCCTCGAGAGCAAAGCGATATTCTAACTTACAACGAAAGTTATGTTTTTTTTCGCCTGAACCAGGCGGGAGCGCTGGGCAGTCTCGAGGTGCCGGTCACCGCGGGTCGTTCGATTGCGACCGATTCGCGATTGTTTCCCAAAGGCGCGCTCGCGCTGATTAAAACAGAAATCCCGGTGATTGATAGCGCGGGTCGATTGGCGGGCTGGCGGCCCATGACACGTTTTGCGCTCAATCAAGATACCGGCGGCGCCATTCGCGGTTTGCAGCGCGCGGACATCTATTTCGGCACGGGAAGCCAAGCTGAAGGTTTAGCAGGGTATATGAACCGCCAAGGTCAGATGTTCTTCTTGATATTGAAGCAGGAGCAAACAGGTTCTAGTTCTAATGGGCGCACGAATGGCATGGACCGGGAGACGAAAAGCGATCGGTAAAACTTCGCTTTCATTTACGTCTACCGCCTGCGATCTTTATTCCCGCGCCCACTTGAGCCATACTTCGAATAATTTACGGATGACATCCTCGACATGACGCGGCATACCGAAACGCGAAGGTTGCAGTGGGCATTGGCGATCAGCTCGATGTATTTTTTCGCCGAGTTGATCGCTGGCTTTCTCACCAACAGTCTCGCCTTGCTGTCTGATGCCGGTCATATGCTGTCGGATATCGGCGCGCTCAGTCTCAGCTTATTCGCCTTTCGCATGGCGCGGCGTCCGGCGACGCTGCACAGCACCTACGGTTACCACCGGATCGAGATCCTCGCGGCGCTGTTCAACGGCCTGACTTTGTGGTTGATCGTCGGCATCATTTTCGCCGCGGCCTACAGCCGGCTATCGCATCCGCCGGAGATCGAAAGCTTCGGCATGATGGTGGTGGCGATCCTGGGCCTGCTCGTGAATCTTACCGCCGCGATGATTCTCCACGGCGGACACCATCACAACCTAAATCTGCGCGGCGCTTTTTTGCACGTGGTGAGCGACGCCGTGGGTTCGGTCGGTGCGATCGTCGCCGGTGTGATCATGTTGACCACCGGCTGGTATCTCGCCGATCCGGTCATCAGTATTTTTATCAGCGTGTTGATTCTGTTTTCGTCTTGGAGCTTGGTGAAAGATTCGCTCAGCGTGCTCATGCAGACCGTGCCGAAAGGTATCCGTCTCGAAGACGTGCGCCGGACGATCGAAGCGGTGGATGGCGTTAGCGCGGTCCACGACTTGCACATTTGGGCAGTTACCTCCGATATTTTTACCTTGAGCGCCCACGCGGTGGTGGCCAACGGCGGGGATTTTCATGAGGTTTTGAACGGCATTGAAGATACCTTGAAGGTACAGTTCAATATCGAGCACACCACGATCCAACTCGAAATCGAAAGCCGGGAGGAAAAAGAGTTCAAAGCTTTTTGACGCCTGCCGGGTTTTTTGTATTCCGGAATATCGTTTATGAAACGCCGAACTGTCATAGTCGCGGTTTTCGCCGCGGTGTTTGTTTTAGTCATGGGCTATTCGCTTTGGAACTACGCCGCCAATCGGGATTCGTTCATGATTTCGGGGATCATCGAAGCGGATGACATCCACGTCGACTCGAGACTCGGCGGACGGGTGCTCAAAGTGGTCGCGCGCGAAGGCGAGACCGTCAAGGCTGGCGAGCCGATGGTGCTTTTAGACCCCGATGAGCTTAATGCTTCGCTGGCCGAGGCCGAGGCGAATCTACGCCAGATGGAAACTAAGTATGCACAGCTCCACGCCGGCTATCGTACCGAAGAAATTGAACAGGCCGAAGCCGCGGCGAAGCAAGCGCAAGCCGAGCTCGATCATTTGATCTCCGCGCCGCGCCGTCAAGAGCTCGACCAATCGGCGGCGGATTGGGTGGCAGCGAAAACTTCGCTGGAGAACTCGAGCAAAACAGCCGAACGTATGGAAGAGCTCAGCAAACGCGGTCTCATCGCCAAGCGAGAGTCTGAGGATACCGCTGCGAAAGCGGAAGAAGCCGAACAAAAGGTGAAGACGCTGCGGCAGCGCTACGATCAGTTGCTGGCGGGGACACGTCCGGAAGAAATAGAGCGCGTGAAACAACGGGTTGCGGAAACCGACGCCCGGCTGCGCCAGTTGCGCGCCGGCTACCGCAAAGAAGAAATCGCTCAGGCGAAATCGGCGCTGGAGGCGGCGCGCGCGAAAGTGCGGCTGAGCCGCGCCGAGCTGGATGAAACCGTCATCAAGGCGCCCGCCGACGCTCTGGTGGAAACCCTCGATCTCGAATCCGGCGATCTCATCGCGGCCGGCAAGCCGATTGCCACCTTGCTGCCCACGGGCAGTCTGTGGGTGCGCGCCTATCTGCCGGAGGCACGCTTACGGTTTGTCCAAGCCGGCGACAAAGTGAGTATTCGCGTCGATTCTTTTCCCGATAGGTCTTTCAGCGGCGTTGTGCGCCGCATTCAACGCCAGGGTGAGGTTGGGCCGGCGAAGGCGCAGAGTCCTGAAGAGCGCGTAGCGCAGGTATTTCCAACTGAGGTCGTGATTGACGATCCCGATCACGTGCTTCGACCGGGCATGAGTGTCGACGTAGCGATTTCAAAGGCCACGGTTCGAGGTCAAGCTCAAGTCCGGTAAATCTGAAAGCATTAAACGCCGGCGTTTACCCGCGAAAAAATTTACCCGTTTCGTGGTTTTTTTGCGCGTTGGGCTCAAGATACGCTTTGAGTCGAAACCACCCGTTGACCGCGCGGCAGCAAACAGGCCATCAAACCGACACTGATGAACGAGAGGATGCCCAGCAGCCAGAAAATCGTCGGCAATTCGGCGCTGACCAGCATCAAGCCGACGATCGACGTGGATGTGGTTTTGGACACCTGTTGGATCAAGCGGTCGCACGACACGATGCCACCGCGCAGCTCGGCCGGAGCATTTTGCGTGAGCAGACTTTTCTGCATCGGCGAGATCACGCCATTGGCGAGCCCGTAAAAAAACAGCGCAGCGCCGACCAGCCACACGCCATGAACGAATGGAACAGCGAGCACCGCGCCGCCGCTGACGAGGAAAGCAAGAAACAAGATATTCGCTTTATCTCGGCCCGCGGCGATGCGCCCGGCTTGACTCGACGTCAGCATCGCGCCGATCGAAAAAAAGATATAAAGCAATCCCGCCGTCGCCGTCGAAACATTCTGCGTGCGCACGAGAAAAAGCGGAAAGTAAGTGAGAAAGCCGTAGTCGAGAAAGAAGCGCAGAAAACCCGCCGAGAACGCGATAACCAACCGCGGATGCCGCGCCAGGCGGAGCATGTCGCCGAGATACGCCATAGGCTTTTCGCCGGATTTGCCCTTCGTTTCGGGCATCCAAACTAAAGCGATGAGGCCGACGGGAACGGCGAGAATGTAGCAAGCAAAAGGCCAAAACCATGCAATCGTGGCAAGCAAGCCGCCGAGCGGTGGAAAAATGAAATAACCGATACGGTCGAGAAAAACTTTCAGTCCCTGGCCGCTGATTTCATTATCGCCTTCCAGCAGATCGCCGATCAACACGATTGTCAGCGGAATAACCGCGGCGAAGCCAACGCCCTGAAGCGACCTGAAAACGAGCAGCCAGCCGAAGGTCGGCGCGAACGCCATCGCCGCGCCAAAGATGCCGAAGACGATCAGCCCCAA
>JBEVIO010000220.1:0-8373 GCA_040510635.1 Binatia bacterium
GCTTGGCATTGCTGGTCGGCGAAGCATTTTTTCCGAGCTTTGGCGTATTGGGCATCGGCGGGATTGTTTCCCTTGCCCTCGGCTCGCTTTTGCTCTTCGATACGCCGATTTCTGATTCTGGTGTCGATCGCTCGATCGTCTTTACCGCCGTGGCGACGGTCGGCAGCTTCGTTCTGGCTATTAGTTATCTGGTTTTTCGCTCGCAAAAGGCCAAACCGACTTTAGGCAAGGAAGGTCTCATCGGTGAGATCGGGGAAGCGCGCACCAAGCTCTCGCCGACGGGCAGAATTTTCGTGCACGGCGAGCATTGGGGTGCTGAAGCGGACGGCGCCGTCGAGAGCGGCGAAAAAGTGCGAGTGATAGGTTATGACGGCATGCGTCTCAAGGTTACGCGGGTAGCTGAGGGAGGAGCGAAGAACTAGGAGGAGGGCAGGTATGTTTGGATTCGGTGTCCCCGCAACATTTTTGGTCATCGTCATCGCATTAGTCATCAGCGGGATCAAAATTCTAAAAGAATACGAGCGCGCGGTGGTGTTTCGTCTCGGGCGAATGGTGGGAGCGCGCGGCCCCGGCATCACCTACATCATTCCCGGTGTCGAGAAGATGGTCAAAATGGATTTGCGCACGGTGACCATGGATATCCCGCCCCAGGATGTCATCACGCGCGACAACGTCTCGGTTAAAGTAAATGCGGTTTTGTATTTTCGCGTGCTCGAACCGACCCGCGCGGTGATAGAAGTGGAGAATTATTTATTTGCGACCTCGCAGCTGGCGCAGGTCACGTTGAGAAGCGTTTGCGGCCAGGGCGAACTCGATGAATTGCTCGCTGAAAGGGAACGGATCAACAGCCGGATCCAGGAGATTCTCGATCAGCAAACCGATCCTTGGGGCATCAAAGTCGTCCTAGTCGAGCTCAAGCATATCGATCTGCCCCAGGAGATGCAGCGTGCTATGGCCAAGCAGGCCGAAGCTGAGCGCGAGCGGCGCGCGAAAGTAATTCATGCCGACGGTGAGTTTCAGGCTTCGCAGAAATTGGCCGACGCGGCCGAGGTCATCAGCAAACAGCCGATGGCGTTGCAGCTACGGTTTTTGCAGAGCCTCGTTGAAGTGGCGTCGGAAAAGAATTCGACGACGATCTTTCCAGTGCCGATCGATTTGCTGACGCCGTTTCTTAAAAAGAACGAGCCATCATAAAGATCGCGATCAACAAACCCGCAATTTACTTTCGCTGAGCAAGTACACGTAAGGGCACGGCATGCCGTGCCCTTATTTTATTGACACCGATGGATCTCAAGGAATTCGACTACGAACTGCCCGAATCGCTGATCGCTGCCTATCCAAGCCGCGCGCGCGAAGCGGCGCGCTTGCTGGTGCTGTATCGTCAAACCGGCGAGGTTATCCATAGCGTGTTTGCCCACATCGGCGAATTTCTCAATCCTGGGGATCTCTTAGTCTTAAACGATACGAAAGTTTTCCCGGCACGGCTGCGCGGTACGAAAGCGAGCGGCGGGCAGGTCGAGGTGCTCTTGCTGGAGCCCTTTCCAGAGGCGCGGCGAAATCTCTGGATCGCTCTGATCGATGCGGCGAAAAAACCTCCACTTGGCACCGAGTTGCGTTTTGGCACGCAAATGAGCGCCGAGGTGATTGGTGATCTAGGCCGCGGCCGTTTCGGTCTCGAGTTCCATCACGACGGCGATTTCGACACCCAGCTCGAAAGGCTCGGCGAACCGCCATTGCCGCCCTACGTGCGCCGGGGCCGCGAGGCCGAGGCACTGGACCGCGATCGCTATCAAACCGTTTATGCCGTCCATGCTGGCGCGGTGGCGGCGCCGACGGCCGGTTTCCATTTCACGCCCGAGTTATTCACCAAGTTGACAGCGCGCGGTATCGAGCGCGCGCTGTTGACCCTGCACGTCGGGCCCGGTACTTTTCAACCGGTGCGTGAGAGCGAAATCGAAAACCATCGGATGGAGGGCGAGCGCTACTCGCTCAGCACCGAGGCGGCGGCGAAAATCAATCGCGCCAGGCAAGCGCGCCATCGCGTGGTGGCCGTCGGCTCCACCAGCACGCGCACCCTGGAGTGGATAGCCCTGAAAAAGGGCGAAGTTGTTGCGGACGAAGGCATCGCGCGTCTTTACATTCGCCCCGGCGATCGTTTCCGCGTGCTGGACGCGTTGATCACCAATTTTCATCTGCCCGGCTCGACACCGCTGATACTGGTCGCCGCGTTTGCCGGCTTGGATCTCGTCCGTCGCGCCTATCGCGAAGCCATCGAGAAAAAATATCGATTTTACAGTTACGGCGACGCGATGCTGATACTTTAAAAGGCAGCAGGTGCCGGGTTCTTTCTCCAATCTGCGACGTGTTTCATGAATGGTCATTTTACTATTTTGAAGAAAGACGTTGCCAGCAACGCCCGCCTCGGCCATCTCATCACGCCTCACGGCGACGTAGAGACGCCTTGCTTTATGCCGGTTGGCACGCAGGGCACGGTGAAAGCGATGTTGCCGCGCGATTTGCGCGACCTCGGTTGTCAGATTTTACTGGGCAACACTTATCATCTCTATCTCCGGCCGGGACATGAAGTGATCCGTGCGCTCGGCGGCTTGCACCGTTTCATGGGCTGGGACGGGCCAATCCTGACAGACAGCGGTGGCTATCAAGTTTTTAGTTTAGGGGCGATGCGCAAGATCAGCGAAGAAGGCGCGCAATTTCAATCCCACCTGGACGGTTCTTCGCACCTGCTGACGCCCGAGAAAGCGGTGGAAATCCAAGAGGCACTGGGCAGCGATATCGCCATGACGCTCGATGAATGTATTCCCTCGGACGCAACGCGCGAGTATGTTCGCGCTTCCACTGCGCGGACGATTCGTTGGGCGCAACGTTGCGCGGCGGCGCGCACGCGGCGCGATCAGCTCATGTTCGGGATCATTCAGGGCGGCTTGTTCGAAGACTTGCGCAGGTATTGTGTCGAAGAAATGGCGCCGCTGCCATTTGAAGGTTTTGCCGTCGGCGGATTGGGTATCGGCGAAGGCGAAGAGCAGCTCAATGCGATCGGTAGTTTCACCGCCGATTTGTTGCCCGTCGCTCAACCGCGCTATTTGATGGGCGTGGGCCGGCCGCAAGACATTATCAACGGCGTTCGCGCCGGCTTCGATCTGTTTGACTGCGTGATTCCCACCCGCAATGCGCGCAACGGCACGCTTTATACTTGGCAGGGCAAGGTGAACATCAAGCGCGCCGAGTTCGCGGGCGATAGCCGGCCGCTGGACGGGAGCTGCGGCTGTTATTGCTGTCGCAATTTTTCGCGCGCCTATTTGCGGCACCTGTACATGGCCGGTGAAATCCTCTCTGCGCAATTAAACAGTCTGCATAATCTTTACTTTTATCATCGGCTCATGGATAAGTGTCGGGAAACGATTCGCCGCGGCCACGCCGAAAACTGGACAGAACTCTGGCAGCCGAGCGAAGATGCGTGAGCCAAGGTAGCTAGGAGGAAGAATGTTCGATATCGCATACGCACAAAGCGCGCCGGGCGTCGGCGGTCCCGGCCCCATGATGACGCTGATCCCCTTCGCCCTGATTTTCGTCATCATGTATTTTATGGTGATTCGTCCCCAGCAAAAGAAGGGCAAAGAGCACCAGGAGATGCTTAACAAATTGAAAAAGAACGACGAGGTGATGACCTCAGGCGGAATTTACGGTAAGGTGGTCGACTTAAAGGAAACGGTGGTGACGTTGGAAGTGGCTCCTAACGTGCGAATCCGCGTGCACCGTCCTCAGATCTCGGCCGTGCTCACCGGCGAGAAAACATCCGGTAAAGAAGGAAAGGAATAGCGGGAATGCGAAAAGCCCTGCTGACGCGTATCAGTATTTTCGCAATCGCAACGGTGGTGTCCTGGATTTATCTGATTCCCAGCTTTGTCGATCCCCTGCCATCGTGGTGGGGCAACATCTTCCCGACGGAAAAGATCCATCTGGGGCTGGACCTCCAGGGCGGCACGCACCTCGTGCTTGACGTGAAAGTCGACAAGGCGATTGAAAACAACCTCGAGCGAATAAAGGAAGATCTCATCACGGCGCTGAGGGAGAAAGCCGTCTCAGGGGTATCGGTGGAGCGGGATGGCATGCAGATTCACGTCAAGGTTTCTGCCGCAAGCGCGGAGCGGACGCGCGGCCTGCTGAAGAGCGACTTTGGCAATCTGGTCGAGGCCAAACCGCCGCAGACCACGGCCGGCGCGACTGATTTTTCCTTAACGCTCAGCAAAGAAGAGATGCGCTCCCTGCGCGATTACGCGGTGGATCAGTCTTTAGAGACGATTCGCAACCGAATCGACCAATTCGGCGTGAGCGAACCGATCATTCAGCGCCAGGGGTTGACCGGCATTCTAATTCAATTGCCGGGTATTCAGGATCCGGACCGGGCGAAAGAGATTATCGGCAAGACTGCGCTGCTCGAGTTCAAGCTCGTCGACGACAGCGTGAATGTAGAAGATGCCGTCAAAAGCCGCCCGCCGCTGGGACGCGAGGTGCTCTTCGGCCACGCTGGAAGGGGCGAGGGAATCGGCACGGAAAAACAGGCTTACGTCGTGGAGTCGAAGGCTCTGATGACCGGCGACTACATTCAAGACGCGCGCGTTCGCCCGGCGGAACAACTTCATGGTGCTTCGGTCGAGCTCATTCTCAACGGCCGAGGCGCCAAATTATTCGAGCAGATCACCGCGGCCAACGTAAAGCGGCGTCTCGCCATCGTGCTCGACAACCGGGTCTATTCGGCGCCGGTGATTCAAGAGCGCATCGGCGGCGGCCGCGCGTCGATCACCGGCAATTTCGACCTCAAAGAGGCTAGAGATTTAGCGATCGTGCTTCGGGCCGGCGCGTTGCCGGCGCCAGTCGAGGTCGCCGAAGAGCGCACCGTCGGACCTTCCTTGGGCAAAGACTCGATACAGCAGGGCATCAATTCATTCATCGTCGGGGGCGCCTTCGTGGTGCTCTTCATGATCTTTTACTACAAGGGTGCGGGCGCGGTCGCGGTCGCCGCGCTGATTTTCAATCTTTTGTACATGATTGCGATCCTGGCCGGCTTTCAGGCGGTGCTCACGTTGCCCGGCATGGCCGGCATCGTCTTGACCGTCGGCATGGCGGTTGACGCGAACGTTCTGATTAATGAACGGATTCGCGAGGAGTTGAGAGCGGGGCGCGCGATCCGCTCCGCCATCGAGGCAGGCTATCAAAACGCCCTGCCGGCTATCTTGGATTCCAACATCACGACCTTTTTGTCGGGAGTGATCTTGTTTCAATTTGGCACCGGTCCGATCAAGGGTTTTGCGGTAACGCTTTGCATCGGCATTCTCACGACCGTTGTCACGGCGGTCTATCTCACGAGAATTTATTACGACTATCGAATGAGCACGCGTCGACTCGAACGCATTAGCATCTAGGGGCGAATATGGAGCTCTTCCGTTCAGGAACTAAAATCCCGTTCACGAAATATCGCAAGATTGCGGTGGTGTTGTCCAGCACCGTGAACCTTCTGGTGTTGGCATTCTTGTTGATCAAAGGACCGGCTTTGGGCGTCGACTTCGCCGGCGGGACCATGCTGCAACTGAAGTTTTTTCAGAAAGTCGCCGCGCCGGAAATTCGTCAAGCGCTGGAAACCGTGCAGCTCGGCGGCAGCGTCATCCAGGATTTTGGTCAGGAAGGATCGAACGAATTCCTCGTGCGGGTCGAAACGACCGCGGTCGAGATCGGCGCGCTCGGCGATCGAGTCAAGAAGGCGCTGTCGGACAAATTTGGCGCCGACAAATTCGAGATCCGCCGCATCGAGTTCGTCGGACCGAAGGTCGGCGAAGATCTCCGCTGGCGCGGCACGCTTTCCGTCATTGCCGCGACGGTCATGATGGGAGTTTACATTTGGGTGCGCTTCGCATCGGCCTTCGGCACGCGGTTCGGCCTGCAGTTCGGTCTCGGCGCGGTGATTGCGTTGGTTCACGACGTGTTAGTGACGGTCGGAGCGCTGATGTTGGCCAATTACGAATTTGATTTGACCGTTGTCGCGGCGCTGCTCACCATTGTCGGTTTCTCGGTTAACGACACGGTGGTAATTTGCGATCGTATCCGCGAGAACTTGCGCAAAATAAGACGTGAAACCCTGGAGAACATCATCAATACCAGCATCAACGAAACGTTGAGCCGCACCATCTTGACGACGGGCACTGCCCTGCTAGTGCTGCTAGCGCTCTACCTTCTCGGGGGCGCGGTTATCAGGCCGTTCGCTTTTGCGTTGCTTGTCGGTTTTATTTCCGGAGTTTACTCCACCATCTTTATCGCCAGCCCGATCATCCTGCTTTGGGGCGGCACGGTTCGAAGATAGATGCAAAAAGACAAAGCCCGAGACCCGGAGATCCGCTGGTGCGCTACAAGACAATTTCCGCTGTCATTGTCTCCGACCGCCTAGATGCTAACCGCGCTGCGCAAACGTTGGGTTATCAGGGAAGCCGACCCACCAACCGTCGTTCGACAATCTCAACAGCTCAAGATATCACCGCTGGTGGCGCGTATCCTCTTTCTGCGCGGTTATGCAGAAGTCGATTCGGCGCGGCGTTATCTCTCTTCGAGCCTGCGCGAAGATTTGCCATCGCCTTTCACGATGATCGACATGGAGCCGGCGGTACGCCGCCTCATCCAAGCGATTCGCAACCACGAGCAAATCGGTGTCTGGGGCGACTACGACGTCGATGGCACCACCGGCGCTTCCGTGTTGGTGACCTTTCTGCGCGAGCTCGGTACTGAGCCGATCTATTACGTGCCGCATCGTGTCGAAGAAGGCTACGGCCTGAACGTCGATGGGCTGCGCCGGCTGAAAGAACGGGGCGTCGATTTATTAGTGACGATCGATTGCGGTATCGCCCATGCCCGGGAAGTGGCGGCCGCGCGGCAGTTCGATCTCGACGTGATTATCGTCGATCATCATCAGGTGCCGGAAGAGTTGCCCGCAGCTGTGGCGGTGATCAATCCGCACCGCAAGGATTGTCAGTTTCCCGATAAAGGACTCTGTGCTGCCGGGTTGGCGTTCTATCTCGTCATTGGTTTGCGCGCCAAATTGCGCGATGAGAGTTGGTTTCAAGGCGCGGTGCCCGACCTCCGGCGCTATCTCGATATCGTAACGCTTGGCACGATTGCCGACATGGTGCCGCTCACGGGCGTCAATCGCACGCTGCTGCGCCGCGGTCTTGTTGAGTTGAGCGCGTCCACCCGACCGGGAGTCGTCGCGCTCAAACAGGTCGCGGGCATTCCCGACGGCGCTGTTACTGCCGGGCAAGTGGGCTTTCGTTTGGGCCCGCGCATCAACGCCGCGGGCCGCGTCGATTACGGCATCAAAGTTGTCGAGTTGCTGACGACTCAGTCGAGCGAAGTCGCGCTGCGCATCGCCCAAGAACTCGACGCCCACAACAGCGAACGGCGGGCAGTCGAGGCCGCGGTGCTCGAGCAAGCGCTGGCGCGAGCTAGCGCCGTAATGGACGGCGCCAGTCGTTATTCACTGGTCGTTGCGGGCGAAGGATGGCATCCCGGTGTGCTCGGTATCGTCGCTTCGCGCATCGTTGAGAAGTATTATCGGCCGACGGTCGTCATCGGTTTTAACGGTCGCGAAGGCAAAGGCTCGGCGCGCAGTATTCGCGGGTTTCACTTAGTCGACGGGTTTCGCCGTTGCGCCGAGCATCTGGAGAAGTTCGGCGGTCATGAATACGCCGGCGGCTTGTCGATCACACCAGACAAGCTCGACTGTTTTGCCGAAGCCTTCGAAGCCGTGGCGAGTCAGTTGCTTACAGCCGAAAACCTCCTGCCGCTGTTGGAGGTGGATGGGGCCTTGGATTTTGCCCAAATCGACCATCCACTGTTGCGCGAGCTGGATATCCTTAAACCTTTTGTCGTTGGCAATCCCGAGCCGCTGTTCATGACTTCCGCCGCCCAGGTTTGCGAGCGCAAAGTTTTTTCTGCCGGCGTGCGCTACCGGCTGCGTCAGGCTGGCCGCGTTATCAGCGGCGTTATCTTCGGCGTTGGTGACGATTATCCAGGCATGCCGGGCGAAAGCATCGATATCGCTTACCGGCTTGGCGAAAATGAGTGGAACGGCACTTCGACCGTGGAGTTAAAAATCGTCGATGTGCGGCCCGCAGCGGCCGTTGCGAGTTTTGCGTCCGGCGTCTCGGGTTGAAAGATTTGTCATCGGGGTCTACCATCGGAATTTAGCAGGTAGCGGGATCTAAAAGAATGCGGTAAACAAGATTCTGACGAGGGTGTGGCTCTTGGGGTCAGTGGCCTGTTTATTCAGGCTCACCCAGTCTGAAATGCCGCCCTCGTCACCTGCATCAT
>JBEVIO010000221.1:0-8827 GCA_040510635.1 Binatia bacterium
ACCCTCGGCGCAAAACACACAATAACGCCCAATACCGCTAATATTTCGCGCGGCATGCCCAATTTGAGCCCGGCGCCGATAGATGCAAAGGAGTTCTGGGGAGGATCTCGTTAGACGAAAGTCACCTCACGGATTATTTGCATATCGCTTGTTCAGAAAAAATCTCCAAGACGCCGAAAATCACGTTATTTCAGGACTCAGTAACCGACGGCGTAGCCGTCGCGTCTCGGGTCAGCCGCGCCCATTACCACTTGGCCATTTTCGTGGAGACGGATCACCTCTACGCCTCCGAACGCGAACTCCCACGGACCGCGGACTTTAACTTCGAGGCCATTCTCGGTCAAGAAACTGCTTACATCGGCAAGAATACTGCGATGCCGAATCCCGATCTCGTGATGATCTTGAGACGAAGATCGGTTGTCGCAGTCACTTATTACGCGACGCCGGAGGCAATCCCGACCTTCACGGCAACTTCGGCGAACGGCCGGCGCACTGCCGCGACGAAGAACGTTAAACCGGCCAGCCGTGCTGTGAGAGATCGATAGGCGTGCCGTCCGGATCGTGGACCCGATACTCCGCTTCACGATTGGCCGGACGTTTCTGGATATCCGTTTTCGCGCCGAGGTCCTTGCATACAGGCCTGAGCGCCTCGATGTTTTCCACTTCGAAGCCAAAATGATAAAGGCCTTCCTTGTAGTTGCCGCGTTTTTGAATGATGGCCAAATTCAAATAACCATCCGATAGATAAATCGCCGGTCCGACTCCGTCGATCACCTTCATGCCGAAAGCCGTCGTATAGAACTTGACCAGCCTTTCGCGATTATCCGTAACGATTGCGAGATGACGAATACGTGCCATTGTGATCAAGCCTCCTCTTTCTATGATTTGATTGTTTACTTATACAAACGATCGATAAACCCTTCCGTCACCAACCGCTGCACCGGCGTGAAATACAGGTAGCGGTTGATATCGATGCCGGCCAACTTTGGCGCGACTCTGTGGCTGATCTCTAAAGTATTTTTGATCGCCTTCTCCGACGGTATCGGCACCCGATCCAATTCCTCTTTGTAACGTTCATAGGCGCCCTGTACCATCTTCGCATCTAGGCTTCTCATGTATTTGCACATGATCTCCACCGACTTCTCGCGATCCTTGACCAAAACGGCAATCGCCCGAATGTAGCCGCGCAGCACCCCTTTACTCCTGTTCGAGGGTGCTTTCCGGATGCCGCTCCTGGACTTCGCTGATATACTTCTGAAGCTCACCTTCGCGTTCCGAAGCGTCTGCTTTGAATCCCGTGTGGTGCGTGCCCAAGAGAAAATCAACATGACCGTCGTTTTCAACTATTTCCAAGAAATAGTTGGTGCCGAATAATACTTGAACTCTCTTGTATCCGTTTTGGCGGTCGCCCTCCACGACGACCGATCTTATCTTAGCCATACCCTGCTCCTTCCGTAACTGTCGGGGAATTGAGTCTATTGCGTAACAGTTTTCTTCGTCAGCGACGGCGCATCTACGAGCTATAACATGCGCATCAATTTGCCATATCCGGAGATTTTCTCGCGCATGCCAATGGCTTTGAATCCGACATAGAGCTGAGAAGTGATGTTGCTGATAACCGGCACGCCAAAATCGGTTTCTATATCGTCAATCACGTCGACCACCGGAAAATTTGCGCAAGGAATGAAAACCGCTTGTGCATTTCCGGCTTCGTTGACAGCGCGCTTGGCGGCGCGGTAGATGTCGCCCACCGACGCGATGCTGGACTCCGTGAACGAAGTGCCGAGGCTAACCAGTGAAGCGACTTCAAAACCCCAATCCTTCAAGTACGCCGTCATCTTGGCGTTGAGATCGGGCGGATACGGATCAACCACCGCTAATTTTGTCGCCGAAAGATCGCGAAAAGCATCCATCGCCGCGACTATGCTGGTCGTGCATGGGACGCCCATGATTTCTCGTAGCTGGGTCAAAAGTTTGGTTTCGAATCCTTTACCTTGGCTCAAAACCAACGGCGCGCCGCCGTGAATGACGAAGTCGCAAGAGCGGCGGGCAAGTTCCCGAGCACACGCTTCGACCTGCGCCAGAGCTCGTTTATAGGCGTCCTCCTTCCATCCTTCGACCATGCAGGTCACAGCGATAAGGCCGACTCCGTCGGGGACGATCCGGTAAAAATCATAGGCGTTGAGCTCCATCACGGAAGGTGAGATGTAACCGACTCTGGCGCGGTATCCGAACATGGGACAGACTCCTTTCAAAACCAAATCCGCCGAAACGTGCTTTTACGGTGGATCAGTTGCCAAGTGGATTCAAGGCTTGGACACAATTGACGCAAGCCGCGCTCGCTCCGTCGTCGCTTCGTGCGCTGACAACTTTCTATTGCATGCAAATAAAGGAAGGAGCCTGAGCTCGGCAATCCAAGCTTTTTTACTCGTATCTCAGCGCGTCAATAGGATCCAAGTTAGCCGCCTTCTTGGCGGGGTAAAAACCGAAGAAGACGCCGACGGCGCCGGAGAAGAGAAAGGCGATCGCGATGATCGCAGGATCGATAAGAGTCGGCCACTGCGCCCATTGTTTGATGACTTCGGAGCTGCCGACTCCGAGAAGAATCCCGATCAAGCCGCCGGTGGCGGCCATGACGACGGCCTCGACGAGAAATTGCAGCATGATGTCGCGGCTGCGCGCGCCCACGGCCATACGGATGCCGATCTCGCGCGTCCTTTCCGTCACCGACACGAGCATGATGTTCATGATGCCGATGCCACCGACGAGAAGAGAAATCGACGCGACGCTGCCGAGCAAGACGGCCATGACGCGGGCGGTGGTCGTGGCCGCCTCGGCAATATCGGATAGATTGCGCACGTTGAAATCGTCTTCGCGCTCGGGACCGATGCGGTGGCGCTGGCGCAAAAGCAAAGTAATCTGTTCCTCGGCTTCTTCGACCCGCTCGGCGCTCACGGCTTTGACGACGATGCTCTGAACCCAGGTGATACGCATGAGCCGCTTCTGCATGGTCGTGTAGGGAATCATGATCGTATCGTCTTGATCCGTGCCCTGTCCCGTTTGTCCTTTCGCGCCGAGTATACCGACCACACGGAACGGGATGTTTCGGATGCGGATGACCGCGTCCAAAGCATCGTCGTTGCCGAAGAGCTGGCGCGCCACCGTTTGGCCGATGACGGCGACTTTCGCGGCGCTGTCCATGTCGCCTTCGTGAAGAAAACGGCCCTCGGCCACTTGCCAATCGCGGATCTGCTGGAACTCCGGCGCGACTCCTTGGGCCCAAGTGCCCCAGTTCAAGTTTCCCGCGACCACTTGATCCTGGCGCCGCAGCACAGGCGAGACAAACGCCACCGAAGGCAGCTCGCGCGCCATCGCTTTAGCATCGCTATCGAGCAACGTATTGACGTTGCCGAAGCCGGCTCTAACGCCGCCCTGCACGTTACTTCCAGGCAACACGATTAGAACGTTGGTGCCGAGCGCGGCGATCTGCGCGCGGATCGTCGACTTGGCGCCTTCGCCGATCGCGACCATCGCGATCACGGCGCCGACGCCGATGATGATGCCGAGCATTGTCAAGAAAGCCCGGAGCTTATTTCTCGCGAGCGCGCGCAGCGCGATCCGCAAGGTCATAAAGGCTTGCATTAATGCTCCATCTTAGCGATCACTTGTTCGCTGACCCGATCGGAAATCACCAGACCGTCGCGAAAGATAATCTGCCGTCGCGCGTACGCCGCAATATCGGCTTCGTGTGTAACGAGAATAATCGTAATGCCCTGCCCCGTGTTCAGGTGCTGAAACAAAGCCATAATTTCGTTGCTGGTGGCGGAATCGAGATTGCCGGTGGGCTCATCGGCAAGAATCAGCGACGGTCGATTGACCAGCGCGCGTGCGATCGCAACCCGCTGTTGTTGACCGCCGGAAAGCTGGTTGGGCGTATGGTCGAGGCGTTTATCCAGTCCAACTAAAGACAGCACTTCGATCGCCCGCTGATGCCGTTCTTGGCCCGCAAAGCCGTTGTACATCATCGGCAGCTCGACGTTTTCGAGGGCAGTCGTGCGCGAGAGCAAATTGAAGCCTTGAAAGACAAAGCCGATCCGCTTGTTGCGGATATACGCCCACTGATCCGGCTTCAGCGAGCCAACCTCATGTCCCTCCAAGAAATATTTGCCTGTATTCGGCCGATCGAGACAACCGAGGATGTTCATCAAAGTCGACGTGCCCGAGCCCGATGAACCCATCACCGCGACGAATTCGCCGTGCTCAATCGTGAGATTGATGCCGCGCAGTGCCGGCACCTCGACGTCTCCCATCCGGTAAGTTTTATGGACATCTTCGACGCGGATCAGCTCGCTCATCGGAAGCCTGGGCGCGGCTGCGCCGGCTGGAACGGATTGACCGTTGCGGATTGACCCTGGTTGGCGCTGCTCGACAGGCCAATGATGATCGGGTCGTTTTCCTTGAGCGCGCTGTCGATCACCTCGGTCTTCGCGCCGTCGGTGATGCCGACCTGGATCTCGACCGGCTGGGCTTTGCCGTCTTTGAGCAGGTAGATTTTCACCTGGCGCACCCGGCGCGCATCAGCGACCGCTCCGCCGCTTCCCCCTGCCCGGCTCGTCCGCCGCGCGCCGACCCGGGGAGCCGTTCGGCTTTGCTCCTGGCGCAACAATTCTTGGCTCTCGTTTTTCTCTTCCGGCGGCTTGAAACGCAGCGCCATGTTCGGGATCGTCAGCGCGTCTTCCTTTTCGCTCACGAGAAACTGCACGTTGGCGGTCATGCCGGGCTTGAGCAGCAGATCTTTGTTGTCGATCCGCACCACGGCATCGTAGGTCACGACGTTTTGAATGATCGTCGGCGCGTTGCGCACCTGGTGCACTTTGCCGCGAAAGCGGCGCGCCGGAAACGCGTCGACGGTAAACGTCACCGGCTGCTCTTGGCGCACGTTGCCGACATCGGCCTCATCGACGCTCGTATGAACCTCCATCTTGGCGAGATCGTTGGCGATGGTGAACAGCGTCGGCGCTTGCAGGGACGCCGCGACGGTCTGACCCACGTCGATATTGCGTGAAATAACCATGCCGTCGACCGGCGAGCGAATCACGGTATTGTTCAAATCCACCATCGACTGATTCAAGCCAGCTTGAGCTTGAGCGGTCTGGGCTTGATTGACGTTCAGTTGCGCTAACGCGGCATCGTAGGCGGTCTGCGCCGCATCGAGGTCGCTCTGTGCCATCAACTCCCGCTTGCGCAGTTCGCGGCTCCGCTCCAAAGTCCTGAGCGCATCCTCCACGCTGACCTTCGCTTTGGCATGATTTGCTTGCGCCGCCAAAACATTGGCCCGCGCTTGGTCCACCGCCGCTTTAAACTTGTCTTGATTCAGTTGGGCGACGACCTGTCCGGCGTTCACTTTAGTATTGAAATCCGCGAGGAGCTTTTCGATCGTGCCGGACACCTGGCTGCCAACTTGTACGGTGACGACGGCTTGCAATGTGCCCGTCGAAGACACAACTTGGCGCACATTGCCGCGGCTCACCGGTACAGTGAGATAAGGCGATTCGGTGGGAGCACCGAGGTTGCGCCAATAGGCGAATCCCGCGCCGCCGATTAAAAGCAGCGCCGCTCCGGCGAAGACCATCTTTTTAATCTTCATGGAGCGTCTCTCGCAAAAGACGGAACACCTTGGCCGCAAAATCATTCGGATCGCGCTGAGCCATGCGCCGATAAGTCAAACCCGTGGTAATTTCCGCGTTGGGCTCTTGATCTTCGATCACTTGCTCGAGGGCGACGCGAAAGCGCGACACGGGCGCGGCGCCGGTCATTTCATATTCCAGCTCGCTCACACGGCCCTTGAGGTAGTAATTTGTTTTGAAGTCGCTCAGCATGAGCGTGATCTTGCCGGTTTTTCTGAGATTGTTCGCCGTCGAGCTGTTTTTCCAGAGCGCCATATCTAAAGTCGATGCACTTTTAGCGATCACTTCATAATAGGATAACAAAGCCGGATGCGCCCAACCGTCTTCATCGATGGTAAAGATCGGTATGATCTTGCCTTCCTGAGCTTCGATCTCTGCGCCACCCAGGCGCTGCAACAGCTCGGGCGGCAGTTCTTTTCCCAATAGTTGCGACATAACGTCTACTCTCCTCGACGACGGGTCTTATACCCGATCTAACGATCGGGAACCAGCTCCTGCCTCTTGCCAAATCCTTGGGCGTTGTCGATATAAAAAACCTTCTCCGGCGTGACGCAGTAGAATTTGACCTTGAGGAACGCCTTGTAAAAAACCCCGCTGCTGGGATCGGTAAAGAGCTTGATCACACCCGGATACTTACGCGCGTAAACGGCCATCGCCTTGGCTTTTTCCAGGACACCGTCGACGAGCGCAACCTGGCCTTCGAGTTGAATCCCCTTGATCTCGCGCCAGTCGTGGTAGTCTTCCTGAATCGTGACCGCGACCTTTGAGTTTAGAGCCAGATTCTGGCAGTGCCGCGAATCGGGTGCGGAGAAGAAATACAGCTGTAAATCATCGCTGGCAAAAAACACTGTCGCCGCCCACGGCGCATCACCGGCGCAGGTCGCCAGCGTCATGGTGTTGTGTGAGCGAAGATAATCGAGGATTTGGCCTTTCAGTTCGTCAGCCATTGTCAACTTCTAAGTTTGCGCAAAAAAACGGCGATTCCACGAGTCAGGATTGACGCACGAGCGGCGCTTTGCGCAACGCGGTTAAATCCACAGCGCCGACGCAAAGCATGCTGACCTTGAGCTCATGGATCACGCCGGCGATAAATTCTATCACCTTTGCCGAAGACTCCAATGCCGCGGCCAAAAGCGGTTGGCCGAACGCGCCGAGGTCGGCCCCGAGGGCGATTGCCTTGGCGATATCGACGCCGCTGCGAACGCCACCGGAAGCGATTAATTGAATATCCGGCAGCGCTTGGCGCACGCTGACGATCGCCTCCTCGGTCGGAATGCCCCAGGCGGCAAAGGCCGTATCAGGTCGCTTACCCTGTTTCACGGCGCGCTGCGCTTCGACGGCGGACCAAGAAGTCCCGCCGTATCCGGCGACGTCGAGCGCTTTGACGCCGGCGCGCTGCAATCTGGTGGCCGCGTCGACTGAGATGCCGTTGCCGACTTCCTTGGCGATCACGGGAACTTCGAGATCGCGGCACACCGCCGCGATCTTCTCACCCAGTCCTTTGAAGTTGCGATTGCCTTCGAGCTGAACCGCTTCCTGCAGAACGTTTAAATGCAAAATCAGCGCGTCGGCGCCAATCATCGACACCGCGCGTCGGCAATGCTCAACTGTGTACCCGTAGTTGAGCTGCACCGCACCGAGATTACCGAGCAGGAGAATATCCGGCGCGACGTCGCGCACCTCAAACGAAGCCGCCGCCGACGGCTCTTCGACGGCGACTCGTTGCGAACCGACGCCCATGGCGAGGCCCAACCTCTGCGCCGCCGCAGCTAAATTGCGATTTACTTTGCGCGCCAGATCGAAGCCGCCGGTCATCGAGGAAATCAGGATCGGTGCCTGCAAGCGTTTGCCGAGAAACGTCGTGCTCAGATCGATCTCATCGATGTCGAGCTCCGGCAGCGCGTTGTGGACGAAGCGATAGCGGTTAAGACCCGTGCCCGATGCGCTCGTGACGCTCTCGGTATCGAGGCAGATTTCTAGGTGCTCTTTTTTGCGTTTTTGGGTTTTGGTGAGGGCTTTGATCACCCGACGGCGTGGCATGTCGTCAGCGCAGCGACAGCGAGATCACCGCTGCTTTTTCGCTTCCTTGCGTTCTTTGGCCGCGGTAATCGGCGTGGTCTTGGAGGCGTCGGGATGGCGGCTCATGCCTTCATCGTCCCAACGATGGAAGAGCTTCACATCGATGTCGAATTGATCGAGAATACGTGTGACGGTTTGATTGATGACGTCATTCAAAGTCTTGGGACGATGATAGAATGCCGGCACCGGCGGGAAAATAATCGCGCCCATGCGCGTGAGCGAGGCCATCGCTTCCAAATGACCGAGATGCAGCGGTGTCTCGCGTACGACCAGCACGAGCTTTTTTCGTTCTTTCAATACCACGTCGGCGGCGCGCACCAGCAAGTCGCCGGCGAGCGAATGGGCGATGCCGCCCATGGATTTCATCGAACAAGGCACAATCACCATCCCTTCGGTGCGAAACGATCCGCTCGAAATGCTCGCGCCCACGTTGCTGATGTCATGAACGACGTCGGCCATCGCTTCCACGTCTTTCACGGAAAAAGGCGTTTCTACGTGAATCGTCATCCGGCCGGCTTTGCTCATCACCAGATGCGTCTCGATGTCCTCGATTTTGGCGAGGATTTCCAGCATGCGCACGCCGTAGATTGCGCCCGTCGCTCCCGAGATACCGATGATCAATCTTTTTTTCTGATTCAATTGAGGAACTCCCACGTGAGTTGATCGCCGTCGCCGACGCCAAGATGTTCTTTCAGCCGCAGCGGCGCGACGATTTCGATTTTGTCATCCGGATAATTTTCTACCTCGGGAAACAGCACCGCGCCCAAGATTTTCTCGGGAACTTTACCCGCTTGTCCGATAATTGCAATCGGATAGAGCCGGGCATTACAAAAATTTCCGTGCGCCGGCGCCAGCGTTACGCCGGCCGATCCCTCGCGGACCCGCTGCCAAACGGCCGCGTCCTCGGCTGCCCTGGGCCGGACGTTCAGCGTTGCCGGAAAAGGGTTGAATCCCAAACATTGCTTCAAAGCCGCCTGCACCCAATCTAGAGCCATGAACGAAGCAGCTTGACCGAGATCGGAAAATATTATGCCGCTCATCTGCAGCACGGCTTGGCTTCT
>JBEVIO010000222.1:0-7414 GCA_040510635.1 Binatia bacterium
GCGATGGGCGCGCTCGGCTATTTGCTTCGCAAGTTTGACTTCGAGACCGCGCCGGTAGTATTGGGGCTCATACTCGCGCCGATGCTGGAGATGAGCTTCCGCCAGTCGCTGGCGATGTCGTCCGGGAGTTACGCTATCTTCGTCAATCGGCCGATCGCGTCGGTGATGCTGTTTTGCGGACTCGTGCTCCTGCTGCTTAGCCTCGTACCGTTTCTCAGGAAAACCGTTGATTGGCGGCAGAGGCTCGGAATCGACGCCGCGAGTGAGGCAGAAAAGCTTTGACAGACCGATCGATCGGAGGTGAATGATGCGCTCATACCGACGGGATTCTCTTTTACTCGCTTTGCTAGTTTTGCTCTTCGTGGTGGTTAACGTTTCCGCGCAAGAAAAATACCCGGACCGTCCGGTTACCATCGTCGCGCCTTTTCCTCCCGGCGGAGTTGCCGATCTTACCGCGCGGCCCGTGGCTGCCGCGCTGGAGAAGGTGCTGAAAAATCCGGTCGTCGTGGTGAACAAGACCGGCGCAGCGGGCGCCGTGGGCATGTCCTTTGTCGCCAACAGCAAACCCGACGGCTACAATTTGCTCATGGCTCTCTCTAGCATCTCGATTATTCCGGAAGCGGATAAGCTCTTCGACCGCAAGCCCGCCTACACTATGGACCAGCTCATTCCCATCGCGCTAATCTCCGCCGATCCGACGATCTTCGTCGTCAACCCGAGCCGCCCGTGGAAAAGCGTGAAGGAGTTTGTCGATGACGCCAAGAAGCGGCCGGGAGAAATATCCTATTCTTCCTCCGGCGTGTATGGGACGCTCCACATGGCGATGGAGATGCTCACTCACGGGGCGGGAATCCAACTCAAGCATGTTCCCTACTCCGGCGGGGGTCCCGCGCTCACAGCGCTCCTCGGCGGTCACGTCGACACCCTCGCCTCCGGACCCGCGGTGGTGATCCCGCACATTAAGGCAGGAAAGCTAAGGCCGCTCGCCGGCTGGGGTGCCAAAAGAGTCGCTTCCCTGCCGGATGTCGCCACGTTCAAGGAGCTTGGCTACGACATCGAGTTTTACATTTGGGCAGGGCTGTTTGCGCCACGCGGAACCCCGGCGGCGGTGATGAAAACCATCCGCGAAGGGGTGAAACAGGTGGTGAGCAGTACCGAGTTCAAAACGACCATGGAAAAACTTGAGACGCCGATCGCTTATCTCGACGCGCCGGAATTTCAAAAGTTCTGGGACAAAGACGCAAAAATGCTGGCGGACGCGATCAAGCGCATCGGCAAAATCGAGATCCCGGAAGCAAAGTGACCTAGCCTTGTCGAACTGAGATGCGTTAACCTCATTCTATGCCGGACGGCGTAAAGATCATTGTCGACCGCGCCAGTAAACTCTTCCTCGAAGGATCGGTCGTCGCTTTCCGCAATGTCGATCTCCAAATAAGAAGCAAAGAAGTTGTTTGCGTCGTTGGCCCTTCCGGCTGCGGCAAGACGACTTTACTGCGATGCATCGGCGGTCTTTTGGCGCCGAGCTCAGGACAAGTGCTGATCGACGGCCAGCCAGTCGAGCGCCCGCGCGAAGGAGTTGCTATCGTCTTCCAACATTTCGGTTTGTTGCCGTGGAAGACTGTGGTGGACAACGTCGCCTTCGGGCTCAGGATCGCTGGCACCTCGACAGGAGTGATCGCCGAGCGCCTCCGTCACTACGTCGCGCTGGTCGGTCTGACTGGTTTTGAAAATCATTATCCCTATCAGCTGAGCGGCGGCATGCAGCAGCGCGTCGGACTGGCGCGCGCCCTCGCGATCGACCCTGAGATCCTACTGATGGACGAGCCCTTCGCTTCGGTGGATGCCCAGACGCGCGAGGTGCTACAGGAGGAATTACTGCAGCTCCACGAGCGCGAACGAAAGACCATGCTTTTCATCACTCACTCGATCGACGAGGCGATTATGTTAGGAGACCGGGTGGCGGTTATGGCGTCCCGGCCGGGACGGCTTAAAGAAGTTTTGCCGGTGGATTTTCCACGCCCGCGCGATCCAGCGGCGGTGCGGGCCCAATCGCGCTACACCGAATTGAGAAACCATATCTGGGAGGAGCTGCGCCCTTCCGTGGTGATGGGATGAGCATTAGCAGAACTGAAGAGCAATCAGCCAACGCGCACGCTCCCATGGCGCACCAGGAGCTCGCCGCCGAGCAGCAAGCGGCGCGCGACAAAGCACGCGCGGTGCAGCGCCGGTGGACGACGGCTCAGATCGCGATCCGCGTGATCTCTCTCGTCGTCGTGCTCGGCGCCTGGGAATATTTGGGCCGGCATATTAATCCGGTGTTGTTTACCTATCCCACCGCCGTGGGCAGCGCAGCGATGAAGATGATTGCCAGCGGCGAGCTATGGAAATATCTTTCTCAAAGCCTCATCGTGCTGTTTGCCGGTCTTGGCTTGGCGACGGTCTTCGGTATCGCTCTTGGATTGATCATGGCGCGTTTTTGGGTCGTCGACGTCGCGCTCGATACTTATATTACCGCCCTCTATTCAATCCCATCCGTGGCGCTCGTTCCGGTATTGGTCCTGTGGTTCGGCTTCGAGATCACCGCAAAAATCGCCGTGGTTTTTCTCTTCACCTTTTTTCCCATCGTCATCAACACGCATCAAGGCGTAAAGAACGTCGACAACCGTCTGACCGAAGTCGGTCGCGCGTTTCGTTGCAGCGAGCGCCAGCTGTGGATTCATATTGTTCTGCCGGCGGCAGTGCCGTTCATCGTCACCGGTTTGCGGCTCGCCATCGGGCGCGGCTTGATCGGCATGGTCCTGGCGGACCTCTACACCGCGATCACCGGTATCGGCTATCTGATCTCGCGCTACGCCAGCATCTACCGCACCGACGCGATGTTCGTGCCAATCGCGGCCTTGGGTCTTCTCGGTATTACTTTGACTGGTTTGCTGCGTTTCGTCGAGAAACGGGTCGCGCCCTGGATGCACCAACCGGAACAAGAATGACGAAATCGAGGAGGTGAGAATATGACCTGTAAAAGCAGAGACCGAAGGTCCAGTTTCACGACGCCCGCGGCGCTCGTGATGGCGCTCGCGTGGTTTGCCATATTCTTACACGTTGATTTGGCTGTGGCTCAATCCAAGGCGCCTTGCAAAGAAATGCGCAAAATAAAAATCGGCGTATCGGTCGCGCCGCCCAATGTGGTGCATACACCGGTCTACGTGGCGCGCGATTTGGGAATATTCAAGAACCGCTGCATAGACGCCGAGATCGTCGAGTTCGAAGGCGGTTCATCGGCCGCCAATCTGGCCGCGGTCACCCAAGGCCAAGCGATCGCTTCTATCAATGCCACCGCGATCTCACAGGGTCTCAAGGCAAAGCAGTTTTGGGGCATGGCGCCAAGATTGCCGCATGCATACATGGTGAGCGAGGAAATCAAAACCGCGGCGGACCTTAAAGGCAAGCGACTCAGCGCCACCGGCGGCGGCGTGGGCGGCTTCAACTGGGTGATGGGCCGCGAGGTGCTCAAGACCGCCGGTCTTAAGGTCGAAGACGTGCAGTTCATTTCCCAAGCGACTGCGGGAAGACTCCCCGGGCTGCTTGCCGGCCAACTGAACGGCGTCGCACTCCATCCGGAAGATGTTCACTTGGCACAGAAGGAAAAACCGGGTGTGCATGTGCTCGTCGACCTCTCCAAGCTGATGCCGAAATATTTTTTCAACGCTTACGGCGCGGCCGACAGCATGCTCGCCAAGGACCGCGCCATGGTGCGCGACGTGGCGATCTCTCTCATTGAAGCCAACCGCGCCATTTACAACCAGAAAGAAAAAGTCATCCCGATCATGGTCGAAGCAACCAAAAAACCGCAAGAAGCCGTTATCTTCTCCTATGATCACCTGACGAAAAATTGCGTCTGGAGCGTCAACACCGGCTTCTCCAAGGAGCGCACCGAGTGGTCGATCGAAAACGGCATTGAGAATGGCGACATCCAGGCCGACAAGAAACCGACATACGAGCAAGTGGTTGACGTCAAACTTGGCGAAGAGGCGCTCAAGGCGGCCGGCGGCCCGATGAAGATTCGCGGTTGCGGCGACTAATATCGCGACCGTGCTCGTGGGTTCATGTCTCGTGTCGAATACGGACCATGAGCAGAAACTCAGTTGAGCGCACAAGCAAGATCGCAGTTGCCGGCTTTCCCGTTTGCAGAGATAAAAAGTCATAAGGAGGATAGCCAATGCTCGCCAAACATCCCGACCCGACCGTTGATCACGTTCTGAAGACTTGGGCGCCGCGCATGATCGTTCAGGGGATCGATTACAACGATCTGATGACGACCGGTGAGCGCATTGGAACTTGGGACGACTGGTGCCGGGAGTGGTGCGCGACCGCTGCCGGACACGAAGAGTTCGCGCGCAAAGCCGAAGCAGAAGGTAATCGGGAGAGCGCTACCGAATCCTATTTAATGGCGTCCATGGCGTATCATTTCGGTTGCAACAACTCCCCGCAAAATCTCGACGAGTATATTCCTGCGGCAAAGAAGCGCGTCGAGTGCTACGCCAAGGCGGCACCGTACTTGAATCCGCCAGCGGTGCGCCACGAAGTGGCCTTTGAAAAATTTCGCATGGCCGCTTATCTCCGCGTGCCGCCTGGAATCAATAAGCCGCCGGTGGTGATGATCATCTCGGGTTTGGAATCGACCAAAGAAGAAGCGCGGACAATGGAAGACGGTTTTCTGCGCCGCGGCATGGCGACCTTCACCTTCGACGGGCCGGGACAAGGCGAAAGCTGGTTTCAAGGCGGATTGATTGTCGAGTTCGAGCGCGCGACTTCCGCCGTGATCGATTACCTCGAAAAATTGCCTGACGTCGATGCCGGCCGGATCGGCGTCTTTGGACCGAGCATGGGCGGCTATCTCGCGCCGCGCTCGGCTGCGTGCGACGCGCGCATCAAAGCCTGCGCCTTCGCCGGCGGCATGTACGATCGCACCCGCGTGCTCAATCGTCTCGAAGATCCCTTCGAGTTCGCGCGCATCGCGCATATCTGGAAGGTGTACGACAAACAGAAACTAGTCGAGCTGCACAGCCGCTGCACGCTCGAAGGGTTAGCGTCGAAAATTCGCTGCCCGCTCTTGGTCGTTCACGGCGACAAGGACTTCGTGCCGGTAGAGCAGGCAAAGCGGATCTACGACGAGGCGTCGGGCCTCAAGGAGTGGCTCTTGCTCGAAGGCGGCAATCACGTCTGCAACAACATGCCGTTCCGCTACCGTCCGGCCATCGGTGACTTTTTAGCGAAGCATTTGGGCGCAGCACGTCCGGGCTGAATTGTCGTGCATCTCGTCGAACGAAGGTAGCAACACGTCGAAAGGTTCTAAATTGAGACTCGTTCGTCATTGCCGCGGAGGCGGCAATCCAGGTTTTTGCCGAACAAACGCATACTGGTCGGCACCAGAGTTCGTCTGGATGCCCGCTAAAAACATGCGGGAATGATGAATTCGGACATCGAATAGTCCACTCAGATAATAGCTCGCAACTCCTTATCACAGACAAATCGCCATTGACCGAAAAATGCATTCGATCTAAATTGATCGCCACTTTACCGAGGAGGCTCAATGGGTCGTCAATTTTTCTATTGTTTAGTTTTGGCAACTTTCCTTTTCGCGACTGATGGTCGCGCCCAACAGCTGCCGAAATCCGTTGCGATAGGCTCCAACCCACCGGGCTCGCTGTTCTACGCCTTGGCTAGCGGGCTGGCAAAAGTCGTTAGCGATGCGGCGGCGATCCAGGCGCAAGTGCAGCCCTACGCCGGCACCAGCACGTTTGTCCCGCTATTCGATAGCGGAGAGCTCGACTTGGGAGTCGTCAACGCGGTCGACATGGGAATGGTGTACCAGGGCCAAAAGCTTAAGGTCGGTGGCAGAAACCCCTTTCCTCATGTGCCGAGCGCGCGCTTGCTCATGCGCGGCTCACCGCTACGCAGCAGCCTGATCGTCAAAAAAGACTCGCCGATCAAAACCATCGGCGATGTTAAAGGCAAGCGTGTCACGGGTGAGTATCCGGCGCAGCTTGCCGTTTGGTATAACGTCTTCGGCTCGCTGGCGAACGGCGGTTTGACGTGGAACGACGTCAAAGTCGTGCCGGTTCCCGCGGTCAACGAAGGCGTCGACGCACTCGTGCAGGGGCGCGCCGATGTCACGACGCACGCGATTGGCACGGCGAAAGTGAAAGAAGCCGACGCCGCCGTCGGCGTTCGCTATATTCCGCTCGACTGCTCGAAACAGGGCGAAGAGCGCATAAAGAAAGCCGTCCCGGGCTACTATCTCTCCGTCGTCAAAGCGGGCTCGTCAACCGGCATCGTCGAAGATACCTGCGCTTATACCTACGATATCTATCTCGTCGGCCATAAAGCGTTGCCCGACGCCGTGGTTCGAAACGTTCTCCAAGCTATTTGGGTGAACGTGGAAAAATTACCGCAGTTTCATCCAGGCTTCGCGGAGTGGACGAAAGTACGGGCCGTCGATCCTGAAGTCACTATCCCCTATCATCCCGCCGCGATTCGCTACTTCAAAGACAGCGGCGTGTGGTCAGCAAAAATGGATGAAGCGCAGAAAAAGTTATTGGCGTTGAATCCGTAACGGTCCAATGCAATAGGCTGTTTGGGTTTCGTTGGGTTCGGAACACACCACGGAGGATGCAATGCGCAGATACCCGGCCAGAGGTTTCTTGAGTTGGTTCGGAGTGACGATCGCACTGTTCGCCGCCGCCAACGCCGGCGCGCAGAAACTTCCCGCTTCAACGACCATCGGCACCAACCCCGCCGGCACTGTTTTCTACGCCGTCGGCGCGGGCCTGGCGAAAGTGATCAGCGACACCGGGCAGATGCAGTCGGTGGTGCAACCCTATACCGGGACCAGCACGTTGCTGCCCTTGCTCGACAGCGGCGAGCTCGACTTCGCTATTATCAATGCGGTCGAAAGCAATCTCGCCTATCAGGGTCCGAACCGGTTGAAGATCGGCGGCAAGAATCCCCTGCCGCATGTGCCAAACGCCAGATTGATTATGCGCGGCTCGCCGTTGCTTATCGGCCTCGTAGCCAAAAAAGACGGCATTAAAAGCGTCCAGGAAGCCAAAGGTAAGCGTGTCACCGGTGAATATCCAGCGAATATCGCCATCTGGTATCACGGTTTCGCCGCGCTCGCGAGCGCGGGGCTTACTTGGAACGATGTTAAAGTCGTACCGGTTCCAGCGGTCAATGAAGGCGTCGATGCCGTCGTCCAAGGCCGGGCCGATGTGAGCATCCATGCCATCGGCGCGGCAAAAATCAAAGAAGCCGATTCTTCCGTCGGCGTGCGGCACGTTCCGATCGATTGCACTGCGCAGGGCGACGCTCGCGTAAGAAAATCAGTTCCGGGCTACTCGACGACGATGCTTAAGTC